>JBCBIN010000022.1:0-17533 GCA_038524555.1 Cyanobacteria bacterium J06623_7
TATCAATAGAAAACTTATTTTAAAAAAATTTAAATTTTACTTTGATGGCGATTCTATTAAAGAAATTGTTGGTTTACTCGCCGGGGGTTCCTGTTTAAATTGCAGGATTAACCACTGAATCGCTCCGGAAAGAAAGGGTAGGGCAAAACAAACTACTAGAGCGATCGCAATCCAGCGAAAAATAATGGGACGCTTTTTACCGTTGGTGGGATATCCGCAGCTAAGACAAATTTCTGTTCCTTTAGCATTTAAAGTGCCACAGACATTACAGGGTTCTAAAGACATTTTTTTAGTTAGCAGTAAACAAATTTAAAACTACAAAAACAGTAATAGACCTCTTACATGAATAGCAGACTAACCTATTTTTCCTTTAACCTTTCCTCTTTTCCCTCTTACTTAGATAGTTAATTATGATTCTGCGACCGGAGGAAGTCCTTTAGGGCAAGAAGTCTAATAATATATTGGCTAAATCCGCCTTTACCCCTTAACCTCAAAACGTTATCTGAACAACAATGGGTTCCCAAGTAGCAGCGGTCTATTTATGGCTTAAGGCTTCAGTAATAATTTCTGGAGTAACTTGATCGCTGATGATAACTCGACCAATTGCAGTTGGCAAGATAAAGCGAACCTTACCGGCTTTAACCTTTTTATCGCTTTTAATTGTTTCTAAAATATCGGCGATCGCTAATTCTGACGGAATTTCTGTTGGTAGTCCCGCCCTAGCGATTAGAGCATCCTGACGATCTGCTTCTGCTTGCGTCCATAAACCCATGACCACGGCAATTTTCCCCGCTGCTACCATGCCAATTCCCACCGCCTCACCATGAACAAACTGCTGATAGTGAGTTAAACTTTCTACCGCATGACCGATAGTGTGACCGTAGTTGAGAATGGCTCGTATTCCCGACTCTTTTTCATCTTGCCCTACCACCTCTGCTTTCGCCTGACAGGAACGGGTTACGATTGTCTCTAACAGTTCGGCACCGACGTTGGCGCGGGAATCTAGCTGACCATGATGTTCTAGCTTGGTAAATAAATCTTCATCCCAAATCACACCGTATTTAATTACCTCTGCCATGCCCGCCCGGAACTCTTTGAGGGGTAAAGTTTCTAGCAAGTTAAGGTCGATCGCCACCAGCTTGGGCTGATAAAATGCCCCAATCAGATTTTTGCCTTCAGGATGATTAACTCCGGTTTTTCCTCCGACTGAAGCATCGACAATTGCCAATAAGGAAGTGGGCACCTGCACAAAATTTACGCCTCTAAGCCAGGTAGCAGCAGAGAATCCCGTCATATCGCCAATGACTCCGCCACCCAAAGCCACAAAAGTTGAGGATCTTTCCAGGTGATTCGCCTGAGCGACATCGTAGACTTGCTGAATTGACTGAAGATGTTTATAAGATTCCCCCGCAGGAATTAAATGACTGTACACCTCAAACCCGGCATCTCTTAATGACTTAAGACAGGTTGCGCCATAGTGACCGAATATTTCTGGATTAGAAATTACTAACGCCTTTTGACCCAAATTCAGCCGCGCCATTTGGCTACCTAAATCCTTGAGGCAGTTGCTAGCGATCGCAATTTGATAGTTATCCTGTGGTAAATCGACGGTTATATTGGGCATCTTGACTATAGCTTGAGAAATAATGGTAAGTCACTATCCGCATTTTATAGTCATTCCAAATGAAAAACATACAAACTTGCGTAGTATTTATTGCTCCCTAATACCCAGTCCCTAATCTCTAGTCCCCCGAACTAACAACTTACAAATAGTACAGAAATTAATTAGAACGACTATACTATTCTAACCATGGAGGTCGTGCTAAATTTAGCCCCACAAAAAAATCATGTTTAAAAGAGCTAAAAAACTGCCCCTTCTAAACATGACCCTGTAAGAAAATATTCGGCTGTTAACCGTCTAACTATTCGCCGATGACTGGTGCTTGAGCGATAGTAACCTGCTTTTGCTGAGTCATTGCTATCTGAGATTGACGCATTTGTGCATTAATTGCCACTGTCTTCACGTCATACATCTGAGTGAAGAGTCGAGGATATAAGCCGATGCCGACAATCATCACCAAGAAACAAGCGGCGATAAAGATTTCTCGGGGGTTAGCATCATCAAATGGAGCTTCTCCCGGTAGAGCACAGCTATTGCCAAAGCAAACTGCGGGTTCGTTGGTAGGTTTCTTCATCTTAGCTCGATCTACATCGCAAGCTAGAGCTTCGTTGGAATTGAAGAACACTAGTCTCAACATGGATAAGAGATAAATTGGCGTCATAATAATCCCAATTGCGGCGAGGAAAATCATCGCTGTAGAAAAGGCGGGACTATAAACATCGTTGGTAGCCATGCCGACGAAAATAGCAATTTCACTGGCAAAACCACTCATTCCAGGTAGTGCTAAAGATGCCATGGCGGCGGCAGTAAACAGAGCGAAAGCTTTAGGCATTACTAGTGCCACACCGTCCATACGATCCATAAACAGAGTGTGGGTACGATCGTAGGTTACTCCCGTGAGGAAGAACAATACCGCCGCAATTAAACCGTGAGACAGCATTTGTAGCATCGCGCCACTAGTACCAATATCTGTAAAGGAAGCAATACCAATGAGTACAAAGCCCATATGGGAGACAGAGGAGTATGCCAGACGGCGCTTCATATTGGTTTGAGCAAAAGAGCTAAAGCCACCGTAGACAATGTTAATTACACCCAGAGTAGCGAGTATAGGAGCGAAATAGACGTGGGCATCGGGTAATAATTCCATGTTGAAGCGAATTAAACCGTAACCACCCATCTTGAGCAATACTCCTGCCAAAATCATTGATACCGGCGCAGAAGCTTCACCGTGAGCATCGGGTAGCCAAGTGTGTAGAGGGAAAATCGCCAGCTTAACACCAAAGGCAATTAGCAGCCCTGCATAAAGAGGCATTTCCAAAGCTAAAGGATAATCTTTCATCCCTAAAGCTGCGATATCAAAGGTTAGGTTATCGCCATAGAAAGCCATACCTAAACCAGCAACCAAGATAAACACAGAAGCTGCCGCCGTGTAGAGTAAGAATTTAGTAGCAGCGTAGCGACGTTTGGAACCTCCCCAAATCGAGACTAGTAAGTATACCGGAACTAGTTCTAGTTCCCACATAACGAAGAAAAGCAGCATGTCCTGAGCCACAAATACCCCAATCTGCGCTGAGTATAGTACCAGCATCAGGAAGTAGAACAAGCGAGGCTTGCGGTCTACCTGCCAGGCAGATAACATTGCTAGAGTCGTTACAAATCCTGCTAATAAGACCAGAGGTGCGGAAATACCATCTACGGATACAGACCAACTAACTCCTAGTTGAGGAATCCAGCTGTAGCTTTCGGCTAGCTGAAACTGAGCACTGCTGGGGTCATAATTGTTCCAGAAGGCATACCCCATCAAAATGAAGTCGACGATACCAATACTGAGAGCGTACCAACGAATGGTTTTACCATCTTTGTCGGGAATAAGAGGAATTGCTAGAGCAGCTAGCAAAGGTAAAAGGATAATCGCGGTAAGCCAGGGAAATTGAGCTACCATTTCTTTCTAAGTTTTCTTTTATTAAGTTCTTTAGTTAATAAAAGTATAATATATTAATCTTTGTTAAGAACATTGTTCTTTTTACTTTACAAAGATCAGAAGAAAATTTACATGGCGATCTGTACTAGTAAGTAGAAGAACAGAACCCATTCAAGCACTGAGTTTGAGCTGTATTCAAAATTGCCGATTGCCCGTCGCTAGGAGTTTAGATAGAAATTTTCTATGCTGTTTATTGTGAATCTATATGAGCTTTACGAAAGGCAGCCCTAAAGGTTACTGCTCTGCACGCCCCGAAGGTAGTCCTTTAGGATAAAGGCAGAAAGGGCAAAAATAAATCAAAACGACCGGCGACTAATCATCAATATCCGCCAAAATATCGTAGGCTAGCTTTTCCAGGTATTTAAACCGTTCGATCGCCTTATCGCTGGGCTTTAAATCGAAGGTAGCCAACATATCTCGCCAACGGTAAGACCAATCATGCTTGAGGAGGCAATTAGCAACGTTACGACGGCTGATGCGCTCTAATCTGTCCGGTTGAGCATCTAATTCGGCGATCGCAGCGACCACATCTGTTCCCGAGAGGGACACTTTAATAATCGGTTCTTCCCAATCAAAATAGCGGGGAAACGCTGCTCCGGAGGGAGGCATGCCCACCATTACCGTTCCGGCAGCGGCACCTTCAAAAAAGCGATAGCCAATTTCCTGAGTCCCTCCAGTTTCCTCGGTGGAATTGAACTTAGCATAGTTGGTAATATTGTAGCGACTGCGCTGGAAGAGGTTGGCGAGTAGAACGCGATGTTCCTGAGGGTTGCCAATTTCTAGTTTGCCCCGGAGAGTGTCGTGATAGTAGAAAAAATTATCTTGCGCGGCTCGTTCGACCAGAGCATTGTGGATATCTGGGGCACGTCTGCCAACATAGGAAACATCAATAGAGCGCTGGGGAGGATTGGGAAAAGAGGAAAAGCGTAGGGTATCGACCGCTGGCGGCACATAGGTCACGGGAGGTTCGATTAATTGATTTAAACCCTCAACGCACTGAGTCACTCCTAAAAACACGTGGTCAAAACTCGACCAGGGTTCTTTAAATAGCCGTTTGAGTTTCAAATCTGGCTGCCACATCTCAGTAATAAAACAGGCTGTATGACGGCATTTTTCCCGCCAGCCCTTGATAGATTCGAGGAGGTGAAACTGAAACGGGTTATCGAGGACGGCAAAAAGCAGATCGTATTCCTGTTCTAAAACCAACTCTGGGGCAAAAGGGGCAACCTTAAGAGCCAAACTATCTGTCCCCCCTAGATATCTAGTCCCTCGGTAAATCTTACGCGCTAGATCGAAGTTGCGATCAGGATGTGGCGAATATAGCTGGGCAGACTCTAGGTCTACTAACAAATCCTCCAGCTCATAAATACAGCAGTTTGCTGCCTGAAACCGAAATCCACGAACAGAAACAACCAAAACGCGCGGCGATCGATTGGTACCCACAACAGAGCTACTAGACATAACCAAGATTTTCTACAGACAACAACTTAAGATTTAGGCAAATCACACTCGATAGTAATACATATTCTTAACTTAGCAACATCGCTTTTGGCTATTGTCGGAGCAATTTTTCTGGCAACGGGAGGCAAAACGAGTATATCTTGTCTGTTTCCGGTCTTAGCTTAGCTAAAGATGTAAATTATGGTTTGAGCGCCGTTAGGCTTGCACTTTGATAATAGTGAGCCAAAATTTGATGATAGTTAACCCCCTGTTGGGCGAGGTGATAGGCTCCCCACTGACTTAAGCCCAGTCCATGACCAAAACCACGACCCTTAATATGCAAATTCTGACCATCGGTAGAAACTCGAAATAGAGTACTACGGAGGTCGAGGACTCTACGCATATCTTTGCCGCTGACGGTAGTGCTGCCGCGATCGCCCGTTACGGTCATGGTAATTACGCGACCTCGGGGAGTCGTTTGGGTGAGCTGCAATCCTTTAATTGTGCCGATGCCCGCCACTAAGCTTTTTATCTGACTGACGGGAATTATCTTCTGCCATTCAAATACGGGGGATTTATGGTCGTAATCGACCACGCTGCGGAGGTAGGGTAAGGGGGAACTCCAAATATCTTCGACGTTTTCGGTATAGCCGCCAGAAGAAGAATGGAATGCGGCTAAAATAACTTCGTTGTTGTAGGTCATAATTTGACCCAGAGTGCTGTTTACCGCTTCATGAGTGGTGGTAAATTCCGTATCCAAGCCTTTATAAACCTGGGTGCCCTCGGTAGTATCGACATCATAGATACCGTTAGACTCTCGATTACGCTTATAAAGAGCATAAGAGCGAGCTGCAACCGCCTGCGCCTTTAAAGCTTCAATAGGCCAGCTAGATACTGCTTCCGCGCCGACGACGCTATATAAATAATGTTCGAGGTCAACATGATTGATGGCGGTAATCGCCTGATTTTGCAAAATTAGCTGAGTAGTACCCCGATACCAGCGATCGCCAATCCAGACATAACCATCTCCCTGAGGTTCGACAATTAGTTCCCCCCCCCGGACACCCTTGGCAATTTCAATAGTGTTGCCACTAGCCGTTGCTGCTAATGCCGACATGGGCTTAAGTTCCCCTAGCTGTCTGCCGGAACTGTCCTTAATTACCGCTGCGGTAGAGCTACCAATTTTAAGACTCTCGACTTTTTTGGCGATCGCCACCCGTAATTCAACTGCTTGAGCGGGAAAAACCGACAGAAGCCAGAGGAAAATAAAGGTTAACCAAGATTTTCGGCTCAACAATAACGATTTAGCTATAAAATTGAGCGGTTTAAAATTCTGCAAAATCATTCTATCGATGGTTGCTGTTATTCGAAAGCGCCATCAACATCTTGCTTTATTTTGTAAGGGATGACAAGCAAACGCAACTAGAGGAGCATAGTTACGAGCAGTTGTAAATCTATTCAAGTACACTGTGACTCAATACTGTTGTATGACGATCTCTTCTGAAGCAAGAGGCTTGAATATTTAATCGATCACTCAGGGCGAATAATTAAATCAAATAACTCAAAATTTTCAGACTTAAACGACGACTGACGGTTTTTTGCGCAAAGATTTTGCCCGCTAGCTGATAGATTGCCCACCATCGAAGCTGCCCATAAATTGCGATCGCCGTAAATCCAATTGCCAATAATAATGAGCAAATAATTAATCTAATTGCAGGACTGTGAGCAAGAAAATACCAATTCAGACCACATATAGCGAATATGGTGAGGATTATGCCGCCATATATTAGCCAAGAGCGATCAGCTTGAGACTTGAGGGGTAATTGACTTAATATTTCATCAGTTAGCCAATAATGAGCTTCTAGAAGGTGTTCTAATAAAATAGGATTTCTTACTAGGTCTTGCTTGATTTGCTGCAATATTTTGCCTCTTAAACCGATTGTGCTGCGTAATAAAGGCTCGGATGGGAATTTAGCTGGATAATGAGTCGAAAAAGTTAGGGCTGCTTGTTTGAGGTAGGACTGTTGACTGTAGCTAAATTTGGGTGCGGAAGGGAGATTAAATAGAGCATAACAGCGTAAAGCGGTTAAATTTGTCTGAGAAAGCTGGAGTGATTTTTGGCTTATTTTTATTTGCTCGATCGCTTTAATTGTTTCGGCATCCAAACGAAAACAAACCTGCTGGGGAATAGCTGTTTTCGGAGCTAGGTTCCAAGATTCAACGGTGATGCAGGAGTTGAGTAAATGATTTAAATCCACCGTCGAATTATCTATGCTCATTGCTTTGACTGACGGGCGACTAATGAGAGTACAAATTCCACTAAGCCACGCCACTGTTTTTCCCCCGTTGCGGTGGATTGTTCGTGTAGCTGGAGTAGTAAATGGCGATCGCTGCGCTCTAAAATCTTCTGGGCATAACGATTTACAATCTTGCCGTTAAGCTGTAAGGAAGTTTGAGCATAGGCGGTATCGGTAATATTATCGTGGCGGGATGAACTCCGCAAAACGCGATCGCGCCGGTCTAAGATTAACTTCTGTTGGTATAGCTGCTGTAAAATTTTGATAAACTGAGGTTCTCGTAACAGTCCCTTGAGTCGCGCGAGAGAATGACTCTGGGCAATGGGTTCAGGCAATCTGCTGGGGATATTTTCCCAATCAACCCCTGGCTGGCTGAGAACTGGCAAATCGTCCTTGACCTCTGCCTCAATTGCTCGATTATATTGAGATGAACTCGGATCGATCGCCAACAGACAAAAGGCTAATTCTAGCTGACGACGTAACTGTAGATAGCGATGCCACAGAGACAGGTCGATCGCCCCCTCATCTAAATACAGGCGAGAGATATAGTAAAGTCCCTGATAAGCTTCCCAGGGAATAAATACTTCGTCAACAATTTCATCGACAACTACGGTGCTAACTTCTACCGCAGTAATATTTTCGAGCAGATTTGGGTTCATCGACAGTAGCTCAGATCGAGGATGATTTACAGGGTAGATAAATGACGATGGTTATGCTTCGGGATCGTCGGTATCGACGGCTTCATTTTGAGCTTCCCAATTATGCCAATTTTCTTGAGCCGACTCAACGTTGAGGGATTTTAAATCTAAAACCTTGGTTTCCACATCTGGCTCATCATCCAACCACTCACTCCAGTCCGCCTGGGAATTAGTTGGCATATCTGCTTCGGCAGGTTCTCCGTCAATATCGGCTAGGGATAGTAGATCGTTAACTATTTCGTCATCCTCAGTTTCAAAAGAGGGTAACTGAGGTTCATCACTATCTCTTTCTAGGCTGCTGTCACTACGTTCGGCAGTTTCTCTGGGATTGATAGACGTGCTTGCGGAAAGAGCATTAGGAGTATTGCCCGCCAAGCGTCCAAAAGATGCTCGAGCCGAGAGAGATTCGCGACTTACATCTGCGGCAATATCAACCCAGTTAGCATGATTTGCGGTTTCTTGCTCTTGAAAAGAAGACATGAGCTGAAACATTTTTTGCAAGCTAATCAGATTATGTTGAATCGTTTGGTGTCCCTGAGTAACTTGCTGAATATGAAACTGCTTGATTTCCGAATAGCGATCGCCCGCGAGTTTTTCGCCAATCTCGTTCTCAACTTTACCTTCAATTAAATTGATATGAGTATGGAGATAGTTATCCTCAACACCACCAGGAGCATCAATCTTGCTACCGTCAGCCGTAACTATTTTAGTGGTGATGTTTAGTTCGGGAGCATTACTCATTGCCACGACAAAAGCTTCGCTGATGTTGCCCTCTCTAATTGCCTGTTTAAATTCTTCGCTAGCTGTCATTCGTTTTATTCACCATGAAATATCCCTAGGAGCAAGCGACTGGGGCAGTTGAGAAATGTAGTTCAAAATTGACAAAATTAAATACAGTTCCGTATGATTTGGCGCAGCTTCGATAAGCTAGTAAAACGATCCACCAAAGATTCTTGTCTCAGCCGTACTTGCTCAATATGCCAACGTTGTAATTCCCCATAGGCAGGATTGTCAATCAATTTACGATCTATTTCCCGCGCAACGGTTTTATCCAGCAGGTTAATTTTAGTCTGGAGATGGCTGGCGGATGGCGATCGCGAATCACTATCGAGGTCCCAGCTATCAATGTAGGTAGTCACATCAATTTCGGCGCTCTCACTCATTGCCGTGGTAATAAGCTGCAAGATTTCTTCTGTCAGTTCATTTGTCGGGTGATTCTTGGGCGACGGTTGATCGATGGGAAATAAATCTATCAAATTTAATTTTCCTGTTGTGGCTTTTCTTTCTATTGCCAGAAATTGGTGACATTGTAGCCCAAGCCTTCAATCATTTGGTACAGCATCGGCAGGCTCAGACCAATAACATTACTATGGCAGCCTTCGATCTTATCGACAAACATACCTCCCTTTCCTTCGAGGGCAAAGCTACCGGCACAGTTGAGAGGTTCTCCTGTTGCCACATAGGCCTCAATAGTGCGATCGCTAATATCAGCAAAGAAAACCTTCGTGATGCCGCAGCGAATAATCTGTCTTTCCTGGTCGAGATCGATTAATGCATGTCCCGTATAGATTTTCCCCATCCTGCCCCGCATACCCCGCCAACGAGCAATAGCGATCTGAGGAGACTCTGGTTTACCGTAAATGCGATCGTTTACCGTCAGTACCGAATCGCAACCCAAGACTAGAGCCCCGGGAAACTTGGGGGCAACCGTTTCTGCCTTACACCGCGCTAAAGTCTGGACTAATTCTCCGGCATCTTCCAGGTTAATACTATCTTCGTCAAAATCACTTTTATGTACCGTTGGCTCAATTCCCACCATACGTAAGAGCTTGAGACGAGCGGGAGAAGCAGAAGCCAGAACAAAACGTGGAGCGGTATTATTGGCACTCATATACCCTGTTTGAAGTGAGTTAGCTTCGTTATAGTTTACTAGGGCGCGTCATAAAAAAATAAAAAATGAGTACAGCGATCGCCATACTCACAAATATAAATGCTCGATGTTCAATAAAATAGCTGCTATCTAACGGTAAAGGATTTTGCTGCCACTTCAAAACTATCCTTAACTGTATCCCAACGTCTTTCGGGGGTAGACAAATTAAAGGTAAAAATTTTGCCTCGGCTGACCGCAACGCTAGCAATATTGTGTCGAGCTCCCTGGTCGGGAACATCTGCTTCATACTCTAATAAATAGTATTTTTTATTTTTATTTTCTCTAGCTTCAGCACGAATAAACTCAGCTTCGCGATCGCTCTCGGGGGTATTATTAATCACCTTGAGCAAACGATAGCCTACTTCTGAGGGGGTACCCAAATCTTCCAAAGTCTTGCCCTCGGGAGCATCATTAATGATTACGCTGAGGTTTTCGGTTCTTTCGATTAAATCGCGAAAGACAAGATCGACAGTTTTCCGAGCAGAAGTCCCCAGGTTGACGGGAATCCAACCATTAGGATAGAGAAACTCGTATCCCTTACTGGTATTAACATAACTTTGTAATCCGCTAACTCCCGTCGAGCAACTAGTAATTACTAAGCTCAAAACAATTAATAATCCAGCGCAGAACGATTTAAACATTTTTGTTTAACTACCTCTATAAATCGATTTGTGATATTTACTTTTGTTTATTATTGTCTCACGACAGAGAAATACCCCACGCAGCAATCGATTTAACATGGGGCATCACCATAGTTTTTTCTTAAACTTATGATTTATATATTGAGAAATCTAGCTAGCACCCGAAGCATATACTGCTACGAATACAACTCCCACGATGAGTAAAAACGCTAGAGCGCCAAAGATAGCATAATTACGTTTCTCAGATGAGTTAGGTTCTTCTGCTGTATACATTTGAGGCTCTCGAGCAAAATTGTTTAGCAACCCACCTTCTTCTTCTGTATAAGGCATAAATTTTATATCCTCTAAATTTTTATTTGTAAACCTTAATAAATAGTAATCTTATTTATCCAATCGCACAATTATTTATCTGTATAGTAGCGAGCTCGCTTAAACGAAGAGAAAGCGGTGGATAATTCAACTAGAGAGGAGGCGTAATCAGTTAGAGCTCAACTGTAGCTTAATCTTGGTTTCATCGGCGGCAGCAGATATTTCTTGATAGCTTAACTTCATTATCAGATCAGACTTAAGGGCAATCTTGCCATTGCCGATCCAACCCGATCCAGCATCGCTAATACCGTAACCCATGCTGAATTCCCATCGATGTTGATTGTTGCCAATCTTGGTTTGAGAATTGATTTTACCGCCCCAAATGGTAAAGTCCTGAGGCGATTTATGCTTTTGACTGGTTTCATACTTAATAAAAGCTGAACACTGCCAGCCTAGTTGATGGGCATCGAGTAGCTGATTGCTCAATTCCGAACTGCTTTTGCGGGGATTGCTGCTGTGAGCAAACTTAAATCGACCAATTTGAGAATTTAACTTCCACTGTAAATTCCGTTCTTTATCCAGAGAAGCCATGGCAGTTAAAGAGAAATTATTGTGGCGTAAGGCTAACTTAACTCCCGTACTGTAAGATTTTTGCTTACTGTTCGCTTTAGCAATTAAGTTAAATCCCGGATAGATACCCCAGTCTGCATCTAGTTTATGATGTTCGACATCGCCGTAGTCTCCGTAGTAATTGGCGACAAAATTAGGTGCGGGCTTAAATTGAATATGTGAATGCAAATCGGTTGTCGCTTCTTGGGTTAGAAGGGACACGGTGGTTTTTAGGGGCAAAACATCGCTGTTGTAGGTAAATTGAGTAAAGCCAACCCAGATATTTTCTAGATTCTCGTATACAAAACCAACTCCCATGGTTAGCTGCTTTGCCACCCCGTAGTGATAAGCCATGCCGCCGCGAAAATTGGTAAATTCGGGAGAGACATGACTCTGAAAATCGAGACCTGGGGACTTAAGGAGATTTTGATTACCGCCGCCAGAAAAAGTCAGAGCCGAGCTGCCAGCCGCCAAAGTGGGGGCTGAATTTAGATAGTTTAGCTGTGGTCGAGCTGACTGCTCCGGGGTTTTTGCGCCCCATTGTTCTACGGTGGTGACTCCCCAGTATCGACCTCTATTTTCAGCCGACCAAAAAGTTTTTTGAAACCCTAAGATAATGTTTGCCTGTGACGATTGATGGCGATATGCTTGCTGGGGTTTAGTCAGCAGGGAATCTAGATCTGAACTCGAAGTGTCACAAATATTTGACCAGCAGTTTGTCGCCGCATTAGGAAAGGTATAGTTAACCCGGCTGTTGCCCTGGGGCGATTGCTCTATATTCTCTAGCCGACGCTGTTCTAACCATTGATAATATTGTCGATCGCCAGGAGTATTTAAGCTTTGTAGCCCATTAATTATCAAAGCGCGATCAATTGAGTCAACTAACTGATTGGTGGCAGTAACTCTAGATTGAGGCGGTTGAGTAGTGGCTAAATTTTCCCCGGGCGCAGCAAAATTAAGCTCGGTGAGGGGTTGGGCGGAAGTTGCCCCAGCACAGGTTAGGCAGCCTAAAATGCCACCAAAGAGGACGTTTGCTACAATGGCTTTCATTCACATACGGGGAGATAGAGGAAAAACAAGACGCCGCTAAGTTCAGCAGCACCACCGAAGACAAAACCTAGACCGGATTCTCCTAACGGGAACTAACTCCTGGGTAAAGCAGTTGGTTCTCAAGGCTAAAATCGCAGTTTTGTAGTGTGGTAAAAATACGCAATAAATGTAACCTTACCGAGTTTTTTACTTTTCATCTTCCATTGTGAACCTTTTTTCCTGTAGTTGGATTAAAGTTTGTATAAAGAATGATTAATAAAAATCTGTAAGTCCCATGAGCCATGGAGTTGAAGTGCTATCTGAAAAAAATATGTAGTGCTAGATTTCCCGTAAAAAATTAATCTTTAATTCAGAGTTGCCAAACACATGAAAAAATTTGCCACCGTTGTCTTGCTAAACTTAGGCATCATGGGCTGCCTGGCTAATGCTGCCTGGGGAGAAAATGCCGCTACAGCGCCGGAAGAGTTAACTGAAATTGTGGCGGGGATTGAAAATGCCGCTAATGAGCGAGATCTTGAGGCGATCGCCAAGTACTATAGCGATAATTTTACTAATTCTGATGGTTTAACTGTCGAGACTCTCACGGAAGCCCTAGAGCAGATGTGGCGCAATTATCCCCAGCTAAAATATACGACGGAGATTGAGTCTTGGTCGCGCTCGGGTAATGAGTTAGTGGCGGAAACGGTAACTACCATTAGAGGTATTCAACAGGCAGAAGGTAGAAAAGCCAGGCTAAAATCAGTCGTCAAGTCGCGCCAATATTTTCAGGGAGCTCAGCTAGTACGCCAAGAAATTTTGGCAGAGCAGTCTCAGCTAACCTCGGGAGCCAATCCACCCCAGGTAGAGGTAATTGCTCCGGATACGGTCACCGTGGGGGCACAATATAATTTCGATCTAATTGTTGATGAGCCTTTAGGCGATCGGGTTTTGCTCGGCGCAGTGGGAGAAGAGAAAACCGCAGCTAATCTGTATCTTAACTCTACCGCTCTAGAATTAGAGCCATTACCGGCTGGGGGCATATATAAACTGGCAACCGCACCAGAGACTCCAGAGAGCAACTGGCTATCGGCTATTTTAGTGCGAGGCGATGGTATCACCATGATTACTCATCGAGTTAATACTGAGCCTAAATAGACTGAGGGTAACTTGGAAGGAGATAAAGCTAGAACACGCTAATTATCGGGCTGAAGTGAAAACTCAACCTTTAAACCCCAAATACCCGAAAGGATAGGTCAATTAACTAGAAAGACTAGATCTACCAGTGAAACAGTAATCTTTTGACACCTACATTGCCAAGAAGCCAGAATCGACATAAAGTTCGGCGATCACGTCGAAATTGGATTTTTAGACGAATTCGCCTAATCTATCTGCGGCTACTGAGATTGAGAGATAAGCCAGAAGTAGTGGCGAAAGGATTGGCCGTTGGGGTTTTTGCGGGTTGTTTTCCTTTTTTTGGTCTGCAAAGTTTGATTGGCCTGTTGTTGGCAACTATCGTGCGGGGCAGTAAAGTGGCAGCTTATGCGGCAACCTGGATTAGTAACCCTCTAACCTATGTGCCGCTATATATTTTCAACTATAAAATTGGCAAGCTGCTATTAGGTACGGAAGACACAGCGTTGTCCACCCTAGATATAGAATCCTTTACCGCTTTTAAGGAGCTGGGCTCCACTTTTGCCATAACTCTGTTGACGGGCAGCTTTGTCGTCGGCATGATTCTGGGGGTGATTACCTATTTTTATGGTTTGGCAATTTTACAGAGATTGCGCTACCGCAGTACGATACGGCGCAAATTGCGGCGCAAGAAATAGTCTGAGGAATGTAGCCATAGGTTTCTAGTTTCATATATAAATTTGCGCTTAGGAATTAGAGCGCCTATGATTTAAACCTATTTCAACCACAATATTTAGTCATAAAACTATGGCGGAAATTATCAATACTATTGTCCAGGTTCTACTAGATTTACTCGGTCAAGGTATCAAAGCGATTCCCAGTCTGCTGTCTGCCCTAGTAATTTTGTTTTTGACTCGCTATGCGGTGCAGCTAGCCCTAAAAATTGCCGACGAAACGGGAAAGCGCACCATCAAAAGTACTTCCCTTCAATTGCTGTTAAATAAACTATGTCGTATTGGAATTTGGACGATTGGAGTCATGCTGGCATCTGTCCTGGCTTTTCCGGGCTTTGAACTAGGAGATATTATTGCCACCTTGGGTGTCGGTTCGGTAGCAATTGGTTTTGCCTTCCAAGATATCTTTAAAAACTTTTTGGCGGGAATTATTCTCCTGGCGGAAGAGCCATTTCGCATTGGCGATGAGGTGGTGATTGGCGATTACCAGGGTCGAGTAGAAAATATCAGTATTCGCACGACCAAGATTCGCACCTACAAGGGAGAACGAGTTTTATTGCCCAATTCGACCGTGTTTACTGATGCCGTTAAGGTAGTTACCGCCTACGACTTGAGACGTACCGACCTGGCGGTAGGCGTCGATTACAATACTCCCTTGCCCCAAGCACAGCAGCTACTGCTACAAACAATTGGTCGAGTTGAAGGGGTTACCTCAGAACCAACTCCCGAAATTGATGTGGTGAACTTTGGCGATAGCTCGATTGATTTTGTGGTGCGCTACTGGAGTGATTCCCGGCAGAAACAGCTTAGAAATGTCCAAACCAAGGCCTCGATCACCATTAAAAAAGCCTTAGATGAAGCCAATATTAGCATTCCTTACCCCATTAGAACTCTCTACTATTACGACCAAGAAAAATACAACGATTACTTTCCTGCTGAAGTAGAACAAATAAACTAGATAATTTGGCATAATTAGTTCGAGGGCTAGCGGGATCTGCCAACCTGGCTAGCCGACGGAAACTGACCCAGTTAAATCTATCATCGAGCCCAAATAATGTTAGACCTAGCCAAAATTGCGGGACAAATACCGGGCATTAGCCAACATCTACAGCAAGAAGCGATCGCCTCCCATAAAAGACTAGAACGGGCACAAAACTTACAGCTTGAAGCCGCCCAGCGACAGGTAGAACTGGTAAAGCATCAAAAAGATTTTAGCGATCGCCTAATTTTTGCAGCTGCTACTCCTATCGAACCCCTAGACCACTCCTGGGAAATTCCTGCCGCTCCCTATAGTCATAGTGTCTTTGCCACGGACGGTTCGCAAATTTCGCCTTCCCACCATGAAATTGCCTACTGCTATTTAATTAATATCGGGCAGATTATGATCCACTACGGACAGAGTTTGCACCCCCTTTTAGATAGTCTGCCGGAAGTATTTTATAAAACCGAAGATTTATATATTTCTCGTCAGTGGGGTATTCGCCTCGATGAGTGGATGGGCTATCGTCGTACCGTCTCAGAAGCCGAAATGCTGGCAGAAATCGCCTGTAACTGGGTTTTACCTCCGGGAGGACATCATGATGTGCCTAACCTCGCTTTAGTAGATGGCTCGCTAATTTACTGGTTTTTAGATGGTCTGCCTATCGAAGCGCGAGATAAGATTTTACCGCCGATTTTAGCTGCCGCCGAAAAGCTGAGGGAAACGGGGATTCCTATGATGGGTTATGTTAGCGCCTCCCGCAGCACGGAAGGATTAAACTTTCTGCGCCTACACAACTGTCCTTACGAATATCCTAACTGCGTTGTTCAATGTGGCGATCTAGACGATAGATATCCCTGCCAGAAAATCGACTCTTTGCGGGATGCAACTTATTGGGCTAGTCGTCTTTTACCAGGACAACGTAGCCCGCTCTATCGGAGTAATCTGCGCATTCTCGATCTGTATGAAGACACCCAAAGAGTTTACTTTTGCTATGTCAATGTGGGAGCGGAAGTTGCGCGGATTGAGGTGCCGGCCTGGGTTGTGGAAGATAGAGCTTTGTTTGATCGCTCTTTAAGTATTGTTTTGGCGCAGGTACAAAAAGGCTATGGCTATCCCGTAGCGTTAGCGGAAGCCCATAATCAAGCAGTAGTCCGGGGAGGCGATCGCGCTCGATTTTTTGGACTGTTGGAACAGCAGCTAATCAAAGCTGGTTTACGTAATGTCGGCACCTCTTATAAAGAAGCCCGCAAACGCGGTAGTGTCGCCTAGAATCATCAGTTTAACTGCCGGGGATAAAGATTTACCACGGAGTATCGCTTTTCACGACAATCTTTTGTTACAATTGCTGGCGTTAATCTTAAGGATCGCCATATTTGTTCATTGAGCCAACAACCATTAGACACCGTAACCGCAAGTGACATAAGCTTCGATACATTAACCCAAGAACTAGCCGCCATTCAGCAAACTGGTTCTAAGCGAATTGCCCTGTTGGGTACTCGTCACGTACCGTTGATGCATCAACAGCTAATTGAAATGATGAGCTACGCTCTAGTTCTGGGAGGTAATCGACTGGTAACATCGGGCGCGATCGGTACCAATTCCGCTGCAATTAAGGGAGCAATGCGGGCAGATTCTAATCTGTTAACCGTAATTTTGCCCCAAAGTCTTTCGCGTCAGCCCAAGGAATCGAAAAATCAGCTGTCTAAAGTAGTTCATCTGATCGAAAATTCCAACAACGATCACATGTCTCTGGGGGAAGCGAGTGCTATGTGCAATAGTGAAATTATCTCCCGCTGCCAACAATTAATTTGCTTTGCCTTTCATGACAGCGATACTCTGCTCAAAACCTGTCAAGAAGCAGAAGAACAGAGAAAAATTGTCACTCTGTTTTATTTTGATTAGGGCGGGTCAGTTCCAAATCGCACAAATCCCTAACGCTCATTAGCTAAAATTCAGTTTGGGTCAGCGGCATATTTGTTTGATACCGGTTGATTGCTATTTTTTGTTGCTGCTCTCTACTTTACTCTGTAGGGCTAGTTAAAATAACGCGAGTTCGGTTTAAGAATTAAGCAGATAGAGCAAAGCGATCGATGGCAATCGAAGGCTTTTTAGGAAAATGGCAGTAAGCAAT
>JBCBIN010000023.1:0-17165 GCA_038524555.1 Cyanobacteria bacterium J06623_7
GAGGCTCCGCTGTGCTTATTTGAACAAAGAAATTAACCCGAGCATTTATGCTTAATTAAAAAGTGGGATGCTCCCATTAAAATGCTTATAGATCGAGGACTCAATGTATAAAAGGTAGCTCTTCGTGCGACATTACTGAATGACCAACAGGATAGACAATAATTATAGCCAAAAATAACCTGTTCAAAATATTGCTGCTCTTGCCATTATTAACTAGAAACCTCCTTAGATGGTTTTCCTGTGGCTATAAAGTGATATTGCTCGATCTGGTTTTCTCGTCAAAGCTACTGATAAAGATTTTAGAATAAGCCCAAAACCGGACTAAAAAACAAAGTATTTAGAAGCAAAATAGGCGCTGGTTAGTGATTTATTTTAAACTTTATCAAAAAATCATTTAGGCCCTAATAATCACCTAAATTTTAGCTAGAGTCACAATCTAATTTTGACTTTACTTGATAGATGCCTTTTGTAATCATGATTTTGCTTAATTCATCATAACTTCATAATTGATTGATTATTGATGGTTTTCGGCTTTAATTTGACCACTAAAGCTAGTGTTTATGGCTAGACAATAATTATAAAAGGTATTATATCTATACGTAATAATACTTAAGTCAATCTCGGTCTGTTGTTGTTTTCGATCTAAATATTTTTTGTCAAAACAAAGAGAATTATGAGCAAAAGAGAGCCAGTAGTTGCCATCGGTTTAGATGCCGCCGACCCCAAACTGATCGAACAGTGGATGTTTGCCGGACACCTCCCCAATATCAGTCGGATTAATGATGAAGGAGTGTATAGACGTTTACACAATTCGGTTAACTATCGTCATGGCTCGGCTGAATTCTCTTCGACAGAGCCTCTCTGGGTCATGATGGCCACGGGGTGCTTGCCCGATAAAACTGGGTTTTGGGACACTGTAACCTACGATCCTCAGACCTATAAAGTTGGTTGTGACCCGGTTTACGGCGGTTATGATTATCAAGAGTACAGACCTTTTTACGCTCTAGATCGTCTCCAGGATGAATATCGCATTGCGGCGTTTGATGTTCCCGTAACGCGGGTATGTTCCGGGGTCAAAGGAGTACAGATTACTGGTTGGGGTGGTCATCATCCTTTTTATCCCAGTGAATCTTTACCGGCCGAAGTATTGCCCCAAATCCTAGAGAAATACGGCAAAAATCCAGTTTATCGTCAAGATAATGGCATTTGGTGGGATAAAAATTACTTTAATTGGGTAACAGAGTCTGTCAAATCTAGCGTTGCCGCTCGAGGTCAGATTTGTTGCGACCTACTCCGACAAGAAAACTGGGACTTGTTTATCGCTGGCTTCGGTGAAACTCATACTCTCGGTCATGATCTCTACAATTTAAGCCAACCAGATCATCCCCTCCACGACTACACCAATAAACTCGATACTCTCGGCGACCCGATGCTGCAAGGCTATCAGCAGGTCGATCGCGCGATCGGCGACATAGTGGCGGCGGCTCCCGATAACGCCAACATTCTTTTGTTTGCGGTGCACGGTATGGGTGCCAATCATACCGATCTATTGAGCATGATGCTGTTACCCGAGGTAATGTACCGCTTCAACTATCCCGGTCAAGCCGCTTTAGGCAAGGGGAATATCGAAAGTCCTGCTCCCCCAATTATTACCAAAAATATTCGAGGCGGCTGGTCGGCAGAAGTTTGGCGACAGGTATATGAGGCAAATCCACTCCGCAAATTCTGGGAAACTTGGACTCATAAAAAGTTCTTGCGTGGCTCGAAAAATGGACTGCTTTCTCCCTATCCTCTACTAGAAGATAATGTCGAATTGGGCTGGATGCCGGCGGTTTGGTATAGCCCCCTGTGGTCGGAGATGAAGGCCTTTGCTTTACCTGCTTATGCTGACGGTCATATCAGAATCAATCTTAAAGGACGCGATCGCTATGGCATAGTCGAACCCCAAGACTACGATCAAGTTTGTGAAGAGATTATCGACGTGTTGAGCCGCTTACGTGATGGCAGAAGCGGTGAGTTGCTGGTAAAACAGGTCATTCGTACTCGTCAATCCCCCTTAGATAACGATGCTAAATTACCCGACCCGGATTTAGTCGTCGTCTGGCATACTATCGCTACCGATTTAGTTGATAGTCCCGACCTCGGCAGAATTGGCCCGATTACCTATAACCGCCCAGGAGGACATCGCGAACATGGATTTTTGATGGCAGCAGGGCCCAGCTTTTCTAGCGCCAGCAAACTACAGTCGGGTCGAGCCGTAGATGTGGGAGCAACCATCCTCGATTTAATGGGGGCTAAAGTTCCCGATTATTTTGACGGCAAATCTTTATTGACTAGTTCCCTCTCCGTACTATAAAAATTCTCACTCAAAATCAAATATAAATTAATGAATATTGAAGTATCGGTCATTATTCCAGCTTTTAATACCGGAAAATATATATCCAAGGCAATTAACTCTGCTTTAACCCAAACTTTAAGCAATATTGAGGTTATTGTCGTTGATGATTGTTCGACAGATAACACGGTAGATATCGTGCGCAGCTTTAACGATCCACGCCTCAAGCTAATTCTCAATCAGCAAAACCTGGGGGCAGGAGGAGCCAGAAATAGAGCGATCGCCGCTGCTAGAGGTAAGTGGATTGCTGTCCTTGACTCCGACGACTGGTATGCACCCCAAAGACTCGAAGTTTTAGTAAATATGGCCGAACGCAAACAGGTAGACTTTATCGCCGACGATTCTTATCTAATCGAAGAAGGTACGCAGACTCCCTGGAGTACAATTATTCGCGAAAGCGGTATTAAAGTCAGCACAATTCAGCAGTTTGACTGCGCCGATTTTATCATGACCGATATCGAAGGTAGACCGGGCTTGCGTTTAGGCTTTACCAAACCTCTATTTAAGCGACAGTTTTTAGTCGAACATCAAATCAAATATCAAAATATTCGCGTTACTCAAGACTTCTGGTTTGATATTCAGTGCTTCATGCACGGAGCTAAATTCTGTCTCGTCCCCGAACCCTACTATTTCTATCGCGCTCGCCCAGGCTCGTTGGTTTCGAGTGATAAAATTGCGCGGATGAAAGAAGAATGTCTGGTAATCGCCAGTTTTCTCAATCGTGTGGACTATCTCGATCACTATCCTGAAGTGAGAGACGCACTCAACCTCAAGCTGCGAGAAACTCAAATCTGGCTCGACTACTATTTAGTTGTCGAACCGCTCAAACAGAGAAAAATTCTGGTTTCAATCAGGCGGCTTCTGGTAAATCCTAGCGTCATCAAACACTTTATTTTTAATTTACCGAGATTAATTGCCCGCCGTTGGGAAAATATGCTGGCTAGCAATCAGATTGACTATCAAAAGAGCATGTTTAAAGTTTGATATCAGTTGATAGTCGATTTATTTAGAGAGAAAAAAGAAAATATTGTGGTCAGACTATTTGGCAAGAGTAATAATAATTAGCATCAAAAAACCATAGATGTCATATTTTTATTAAGTTTTATCTTTGCCATAAATTGCTAGCAATATGAACTATTCTTATTTCTCTAAGTTGAAAAAACCAGCAGTTTCTGGTTTGGCATTATTAATTACCGGTATTCTGGCTGCTTGTGGAGGGCAACAAAATCAGAATAATGCCAACTTAACTGGATTGGAAGTGAAGTTTTCTGTCGGCAGCGATCTAGCTCAATTCTGTCAACAGGCGGCATCAAGGTTAAACCAAACTAAGCCGAAAACAAACAGTGGTGAGAATTTTTATCTTACCTGCGAGGCTAAAGGTAGTGGCGATGTTGTCCAAGAAATTCTCGATTTGGCTCGGCAACTTCAGGCGGGTAATGTTGGCGCGGATAGCTCTGAATTTCCGACCCTGATGGCGGTAGATGGGGAAATCTATCAGAGCCAGCTAATCTATCAAATGGACAAGCTCTTTCCCGGACAGGCATATATTCCTAATCTGGTAGACTCACCACTGATCGCCTACAGTCCGATGGTGTTTATGACCACCGAGCAGCTAGCACCGGGCTTAGAGCAAAGCGACAATTTGTATACTACCCTAGCAACTAAAACCAACCATCAGCAGCTAGACCCGAATGCTCCCAGTATTCCGATTTCCTATGTTCATACTGCTCCTACCCGCTCTAATTCCGGTTTACAAACCTTAGTGGCTCAGTTTGCTGCGGTTGCCAATAAACAGCCAGAAGATCTGACGATCGCTGATATTCAGCAGCATCAAGAACAGGTAAAGAAAATTCAGAATAAAATTACCCGCTACGGCAAGTCTACCGGTAATTTAGCGCGATCGATGACTGAAAATGGTGTTTTTTGGGCTTCTGTCGGTTCGGTTTACGAATCTCTAGTAATTGATGCCAATACGCGATCTCTCAACAGTCAGATCAAATATCGCGCGGTTTATCCCCCCGCTACCTTTACCTCGAATATTCGAGCGATGCTGCCCAATGCACCCTGGATTAACAGTGCCGAGCGAGAAGCAGCAACTCAGGTGATTGAATATATGCGCCAGCCAGAAATCCAGAAAATTGCCGCCGATTTAGGTTTGCGTCCGGGTGTTCCTGGTGTAGCTTTAGGTAATAAGTTTTCACCAACTTTTGGGGTTAAGCCCGTGGCTAAATATGATTCCTATCGCCCACCCCAGCCCGAAGTAGTCGAAGCAATGCTCAATAGCTGGCAAACCTATGCTAAAAAGCCATCTCAGGTAGCGGTGGTCATTGATACTTCTGGTTCAATGAAAGGACAAAAGCTGGCGGTAATTAAAAATACCCTACTTAACTATATTCAGAACTTGGGGGAACAGGAAAAAATTGCGCTAATTAGCTTTAACTCTCAGATTGCGCCGCCCGTAATCGTTGAAGGAAACCAAGCTGGAAAAGATCGAGGCATTCAATTTATCAGTCAGCTTAAGGCTGGAGGCGGGACTAAGCTATATGACAGCAGCCTATATGCTCGCGACTGGCTGATGAAAAACTCTCGCCCCGAGGCGATTAATGCCGTACTTATTCTGACCGATGGCGAAGATTCCGGCTCAGATGTCAACCTGACTCAGCTATCAGCTCAGCTAAAGTCTAGCAATTTTGAATCGGGAGAAAACATTGCTTTTTTCACCGTTGGCTATGGTAAAGATGGGGAGTTTAATGCCTCAGTGCTACAGCAGATTGCCCAGCTAAATGGCGGTTATTATCGTAAAGGCGATCCGCAGACTATTTCCAATCTGATGGCAGATTTACAGGTGGAATTTTAATTGCTACTATTTGCAACTATGAAACTAGCCAATCCCTTACACTTTCCCCTCGCAGTTTTAGCCGGTGGTATTGTTCTAATTGCTGGAGTGCGCCTAATGCAGTTACCCAGCTACGTTGCTTTACCGGGAGCAGCAGCGATCGCCACTGGACTGGCAATACCCTTAAACAAAAGAGCTAGTAATACAGTCAAAATTGACAATCCGGCTTTGGCAAGAGAGATTAAATCCGTCCAGCAACAGTCTCAGCTATTGATGACTAAAGCCCAAGAGTTACGTACTGAGGCAGGACAAATGCTGACTTCGACGACCCAGCTAGAGCTATTTTCTGCCATTGAATATGCTTGCGATCGCATTGGGGAATTACCGGACAAGGTTAATCGTCTGGCACAGAAACTTCAGGGGGCAGATTCTCTCCTCTCCCCAGCAGAATTATCGGCACAGCTACGGGAAGTACAAACCAAAGCTCAAAACAGTCAGGGAATAGCCCAACAACAGTTAAATCAATTAGCAAATAGTCTGGAGAACAATTTACGATTAGCCCAACAAGGACAGGATGCTAGACAAGCACAGGTAGTTTCTTTGGCTACCTTGGTTACGGAATCGGCAGGAGTCTTACAACAGTTCCAAAACCGTTTGCGCACTTCTAACTTAGATAATTCTGCGGAAATCGATGAGCTAAAGGTAATTACAGCCGAGCTTCAGAACATGCAGGATAATGTCGATCTCTTAACTGCCTAAAGTTAGAGGCTATAGTCGTTTTGGTTAATTATAAAGTTCGTGTTTCTTTGATTCAGGAGACTGGGAACTGGGAAAATTTCAGACAAAACGGCATATTTAACCAACTTAAATTAGCTTCTAAAATTGATGTTAGCTGTAAATTACTTAGTAAAAATCATCGTCAGACTGGCAATTATCGGCATGATATTGGTCTATGCTCTGTTTAGCATTATTCTGCTGAGTCTGGGTAATGTGTCTCAGTGCGAACGTTTGGAAACTAATTATGTAACCTGCGAACAGTATAAAAACTCACACGACTTGATTTTCGCAGAAACAGCAGTTAGATTGGCTCTCCCCATAAATTTAGAGCGAGCTAAAATTGTTTATCAGCTTCGGGGTACAAAAATTGCCCACAATAATCTCTACCTAGAGACTAGTGGCACAGATATTTTATATATTACCGACATTGACGGCTGGGCGATCGAGTACCCAATCGGCAAAATTGACAGTTTTATTCAGGGTAGTGGCTACGGAAAAACAACTCTACATTTGGCCAACTCCCCGAGCCTATTTTTGAGTTATCTATCTATTTGTCTAATCCTGGAAATCTTAATTATTAGTTTGGCATATTACCTAGATCGTCTGCTCTTGAATCATTTACAGCAATCGAAACAGACATCTTAAGCAAGCTATTTTTAGTGGTTTATTTTACTTATTCCCATCATAATCATTGCGATCGCCATCATGTACAAAGCAGCAAATAAGAACAGTTTCATCTCCCTCGGTATTATCGCCGCATCTCTCGTCCTCGCTTTTGCTCCCATCCCTGGGGTTAAGCAAACTATTACTATCGTCAGCGGCACAGAGTTACAGGAACCTTTACGGGAGCTAGAGCAAGAATTTGAGCGGGATAATGCCGGAATTGACCTCGAACTCAAGTTTCAGGGTTCTCAAGATCTGGTTAATAACTATATTGACCGCCGCAATGATTTTCAGCCTCATGTTTTAATTCCCGCCAATGGTGAAATTCTGACAGAACTAGAGCGTCGTTGGCAAGCACAAAACAAGAGCGCCATATTTGCCAGTACGCCCCGGGCGATCGCTAAAACTATGTTAGTAGCAATTGCTTGGCAGGAAAGAGGCAAAGCGCTGTTTCCCGATAATCGGTTTGACTGGTCGAGAATAGCCGCAGCAATGACCGAAAAAAGCTGGTCAAAAATCGGTGGTCAAGATAGTTGGGGCAGTTTTGATTTTGTAACTACGAACCCAACTCGTTCTAATAGCGGTCAGTTAACCCTCGGTTTGTGGCTAGAGTCGGAGAACTACAGTTTTAATAGCGCGGCGGCTGCATCTCTGGTTAGCTTGGTCAAGGGTTCGGTGTATCAACCTCCCCGTTCGACAGATATTTTACTGCAAGAATTTATTACCCGTGGGGCTAATGATGGTGATGTAGCGATGGTTTATGAAAGTATTGCTCTACATCGTTGGTCGCAAGCCAAAATTACCCAAGGAGAACCCTATCGTATCTATTATCCCAATCCGACGGTAGAGACGATCGCCACCGCGGCAGTAATTCGCGCCAATGTATCCAAACCAGAGATAAAAGCAGCTAATCGATTTGTTGCCTATCTCCAACAGCCCGAAGTACAAGAGGTGTTTGTCCGTTATGGATTTCGTCCGGCGGTGAGCAATCTAGATTTACGATCTGTGGCGAGTAGTCCCTGGTCGCAAAATATTCCCGGAGCCATGCCCAACTTGAGTGTAACTACTCAAAAGCCCTTTTTAGGCGCTGATATTGCTGAAATTCAAAGAATGTGGATGCGATCGCCTTGAAGATATCGCCCTAGAGACCTTACGTTAAATACTAGGATGCCGCAGGAACTAAACATAATTCATCCCTACGGCTCAATTGTCTCAATCCAAATGAATTTTAATTCTTAGACTGTCATAATATCTTTTTCTTTAACTGCCAAGAGCTCATCAATTTTTTTATTAAAGCTGTCGGTTATCCCCTGAATCTCATCCTGTAAGTCACGGGATTCATCTTCTGAAATATCGCTATTTTTTTCTTGCGATCTCACTTCATCAATAGCATCCCGCCGGATATTGCGAATACCAACCTTGCCCTCTTCGGCTAATTTACCCGCAGTTTTGACCAATTCCTTACGACGCTCTTTGGTGAGGGGGGGAATATTTAAGCGAATCAAATTACCATCATTATTGGGCATCAAACCAATATCAGACATGGAGATAGCCTTTTCAATTTGCCCCATGCTGCCCTTATCGTAGGGCTGAATCATAATAGTGGTGGCATCGGGGGTACTCAGGTTGGCTAGTGCTTTAAGTTGTGTTTCCGTACCGTAATAATCAACCATTACCCGGTCTAAGAGAGAGACACTGGCTCTGCCGGTTCTAATCGTGTTAAAAGACCTCTGAGTTGCCTCGATCGTCTTTTGCATACGTTCTTTTACATCAGATAACTTCACAATTTCCTCCTACAATCGTGCCCACAGATTCACCCTTGGTCGCACGCATAATATTACCGTTAACGGAAAGATCGAAAACTAAGATCGGAATATCGTTCTCTTTACATAGAGCGATCGCCGTACTGTCCATTACCCTTAATTCATTAGCCAAAACATGGCTGTAAGTCAAACTCTGATATCGATGGGCGTCGGGATTCTTAACGGGATCAGCATCATATATCCCATCTACCTTAGTAGCTTTAAAAATAATTTCTGCATCTATCTCTGCCGCCCTTAGTGCTGCCGTGGTGTCGGTAGTAAAGAAAGGGTTTCCCGAACCCGCACCAAAAATAACTACCCGACCTCTTTCTAGGTGACGGATTGCCCGACGGCGAATATATGGTTCTGCTACTTCCTGCATGGCGATCGCCGTTTGAAGACGATTATCTACCCCAATTCTTTCTAAAGCATCCTGCAAAGTCATCGCGTTCATCACAGTGGCAATCATGCCGATATAGTCGGCTGTCGCTCGATCCATGCCCTTGGCAGAAGCTTTCATGCCTCGAAAAATATTTCCCCCACCGACGACGATGGCTAACTCAACCCCAGTCTTTACTACGTCGGCAACCTCTTGAGCGATTTCGGCAACCACCGCGGGATCGATGCCATAGCCTAAGTTGCCCATTAGGGCTTCGCCACTTAGTTTTAATAAAACCCTCTGGTAACTCATTCCTAGAAAAGTAAACCTCAATCTTGCTGGTTATTTACCTCCCCATAACATAGCAGTTTTCTGTACTTTGTTTTGAAAAAGCTGCCAGCTTGACTCTGTTCAGAAGTCTATCTAAATTTTGGCTCGATCTTTAACCAGATATATACCTTGATTGAGCGTGTAAGAATTGAAGCCTCAACCAGACTTATTATGCTCGCCAAATAATCTCAGTCCCTACGGGAGTAACATAGTCTCTGGCAATCTTGCCGCCTCCAAGCATAGCCTGAAGGCTATCTCTCAGATAGTGCTGTTTGACTTCATCGACTGAGTCGGCACAGTCATCGATTCTACCCTGGTAGCGAATTACTGCATCACTGTCTAGCAGGTAAACCGTTGGTGTAACTTGAGCCTTAAACGCTTTGGCCACATCTTGAGTTGAATCTCGCAACAGAGGAAAATTAAGCTCGTGAGTACTGGCATATTGCTGCATTGTTTCCATACTCTGGGCAATTGAGGCTTCAGAATAGTTGGAGTCGATGCCCATGAGAGTAAATTTTTGTCCGCCAAAATCAGCCTGGATTTGCTTGAGACGTTCGAGATACCGGTCTGTAGTGAGACTGTTGTCCATAAACACGACTGCAATCGCCTGAAACTGACGACGATAGCTACCCAAGTGATAGACCTCTTTATCGATACCGGGAATTTCAAAATCTGGGGCGTAATTACCGATTGTATTCATAAGCTTCTTAGATGATAAAAGGTATATTGTTAAAGGGAAACAGCAGTAATTTTTCTAGGACACCCAATTTTATCAGTTTTAAACTAGATCGGCGTGTGAGCCAGATCTCTCCTCAACTGCATTCAGTATTTTGGCTGAAGTTAGCTTAATTTACTAATGATTTTGTCCTAGTTTAGGGCGTGTCATCATTTGCACTAATTGAGATGGTAGGCATAGCCAATGAGCTTATAGACTAATTTAGCCGCAATAAATTCGGCAACCACCGCATCGGACGTGGGTGCTAATTCCATAACGTCGCAGCCAATTACCCGATGTCTGGTAAATACGGCTCGGAGAAATCGCAGCAAACTATACCAGCTCAAACCGCCGGGTTCTGGGGTTCCTACTCCCGGCATCAGGCTGGGGTCTAAACCGTCGAGGTCGATGGTAATAAATACCCGTTCGGTGGAGATGGCGGCGATCGCATTCGTCACCCAATTGGAATTGCTTTCGATGTCTTTAGCCCAGACTACCGGAATATTTTGGACTTTAATTAGTTCGGCTTCTTCTTGGCAGATACTACGAATGCCCACGGGCAAGGTGGGTAAACCCAGGTCTAAAACGCGACGCATAACACAGGCATGATTATAAATCGAACCTTCATAGCTATGACGCATGTCTCCGTGGGCGTCGATCTGGATTATTGTAAACGGCTCTTGTAGTTTATCTTTATACGCTTTAACTACCCCTGCCGTGATGCTGTGTTCTCCTCCCAGAGTAATAACAAATTTATCGTTGGTGATTAATGCCGCGACTCTCTTGCTAACCAACTCCAGCATCATTTCTGGCGCTAAATTAGGATCTAGCTTGGTGCTGGCGATCGCTTCTGCCGTAAAAATTTTGGTTTCCTGGCAAACTTCCAGTCCTAGTTCGATGTCATAAGCTTCTAGCTGTTGAGAGGCATTGACAATCGCTGCCGCACCGTTCTGACATCCCTGACGGTAGGTAGTTGTGCGCTCGTAGGGAACGGGTAAAATAACCACCTGAGCCTCTTCGTAATTAGACTGTGCTTCTGAACCGATAAACTGGATCATTGTGCGGCAAAGATCGATTGATTATTGTAACTTGCTAATATTGTTCGGGGACAAAGTTTTGGGTTTCGAGGGGAGGACGTTCGTAGTCAATCGCCTGTTGTCGTGGGGGCAGCTCGATCTTGTCATAGGGTATCTCTTCGTAAGGAATAGTGGCTAAAAGATGGCTGATAAAGTTGAGCCGTGCTTTTTTCTTATCATCCGCTTCTACAACGTTCCAGGGCGATTCGGGGATATCGGTGGCGGCAAACATATCATCCTTGGCGCGGGAGTAATCAACCCATTTTTCTCTCGCTTTTAAATCCATCGGGCTAATTTTCCAGCGTTTAGTTGGGTCGTTAATGCGATCTTGAAAGCGCTTTTCCTGTTCTTTATCGCTGACGGAGAACCAGTACTTGATGAGAATAATGCCCGCCCGCTGAATCATCACTTCAAACTGAGGACAGGAGCGCATGAACTCGTTATATTCATCGTAGGTACAAAAGCCCATCACTCTTTCTACCCCCGCACGGTTGTACCAACTGCGATCGAACAAGACTATTTCGCCTGCAGCAGGAAAATGCGCCACATATCTCTGAAAGTACCACTGAGTTTTTTCACGATCGCTCGGTGTTCCTAACGCGACGACCTTGCAGATACGGGGATTCAAGGTTTCACTCACACGTTTGATGGATCCTCCCTTCCCGGCGGCATCTCTACCTTCAAATAGCACGATGACTTTGAGACCCTTGAGCTTAATCCATCTTTGAAGTTTAACTAGCTCCACCTGTAGCTTGGCTAGTTCTCGTTTGTATTCTTTCTTGCCGATTTTTTTCTGCTTAGCTTTCTCCTGATGGTTTTTAGCCGGAGATTTTTCTGCTTGGCGCTTGTGTTTTTTCTTACTCATTTTGGCAGCTTTCAGAATCGAAAGCGACTGACGATTTATCGAATATAAAGCAGAATTTTCCCCGGATAGGAATACCTTAGAGATAATTTAAATATAGTATTGAATTTTATTAATTTGCCTCAAAATAAGCCGAAAGATACTTTAGTTGCTGTCTGCTAAAAATTTCTCATTTGGAGCAATTAATTGATAAAGAAAACTTAACTCAAGCTTTACTCAAGCTAACTACTGTTATTTACAAAGCACGGTGTAGTTGTGTCATGATAGCTGGCTCGGGGAGTACTATTGTCATGTTTATGTCGTTGCAGTCTATGTTGTGGATTCAGTCAACTAAGGTATGCTAGCAAACGAGAAATCTCAATCGGCGATCGCCCTAAAAAACCCTCAATACTATTTCAATCGAGAATTAAGCTGGGTGGAATTTAATTACCGAGTTTTGCATTAAGCTCTAGATCACCGCAATCCTCTATTAGAACGTCTCAAATTTACCGCTATTTTTAGCTCCAATCTCGACGAATTTTTTATGATTCGGATGTCTACCCTGAAGGAACAGACGCTTGTCGGAAATTGTAAACTAACTGCTGACGGTAGGACTCCACAACAACAGCAGATAGAGTTGCATCAGCGGCTACAGCCGATGGTAGCGCAGCAGCAGCAAAACTTCCAGGGAGAGTTACGTCCCAAGCTTGCAGAAATAGGTGTTAATTTACTCGAGTACTTTCAACTCAATCGCCGACAGCGTATTTACTGTCAGACTTATTTTACGGAGCAAATTTTGCCCCAGCTAACGCCTCTAGAATCAGAGCAACATTTATCTCACATATCTAATCTTAGTTTCAATATTGGAGCAATAATCGTCAATTTTGCTCAGTCTGAGGTGCGATTTGTTTCTTTAGAGATTCCTCAAACCCTACCCCGATTTATCAACCTGACAGCATACTCAGAATCCGTCGAGGGAGATCGCCTGCTTTGGAATGGAGTTGCAATCGAACAGGTAGTTGCGGCTAACTTAGCAGTTATCTTTCCCGACTGGGAAATAAGAGAATACTGCTTTTTTCGAGTTACCAGAAATGCCGATTTTTCGGTGCAGGAAGCAGAAGCGGACGATCTACTGCTGGCGATTCAGCAACAACTGGCAAAAAGACATTGTCAGGGTTTCGCAATTAGGCTCGAAATTTCTAGTTCGGCCTCAGATTTATTGCGCCAAACTCTAGCAGAACATCTCGATCTGCCAGCAGCGAATATTTATCGTATCGATGGTTTCCTTGCATTAGGAGATTTAATGACCCTCATGGCTCTGTCTTTACCAGACCACGAGTATACTCCCTGGCAGCCAGTCGTACCCCGAAGGTTGAAAAAGATTGCAGGGGTAGCGATGCCGTCTGAGTTTTCCTCCCAGACAGACTTTTTTGCCGTAATTCGTCGAGGAGATTTACTGATTCACCGTCCCTATGAGAGCTTTGCTGATTCTGTCGAACTATTTTTGGCACAGGCTGCTGCCGATGCCGATGTTTTGGCAATTAAAATGACTTTGTACCGTACTTATTGCGCTTCTTGTGACTCCCCCATCATTCAATCTTTAATCGCGGCGGCTCTTGGGGGTAAACAGGTAACAGTTTTAGTCGAAATAAAGGCTCGATTTGACGAAGAAACCAATATTGCCTGGGCAAAAAAGCTAGAGTCAGCAGGAGTGAGGGTAGTTTATGGTTTAGCCGGATTAAAGACTCACACTAAGATTGTTCTGGTAGTGCGAGAAGAGGCTGATGAAATTCGCCGCTATATTCATCTGGGAACGGGTAACTACAATCCCAAGTCGGCTAAACTTTATACCGATCTAGGCTTGTTGAGCTGTAAGGCCGATCTGGGCAAAGACCTGAGCGACTTATTTAACTTTCTCACGGGATATTCCCAGCAGCATACCTATCGCAAGCTATTAGTGGCTCCAATTAATCTGCGCGAGCGGCTAGTAGAACTAATTCAGCGCGAAATAGACTGGGTTCGTCAGGGTAAAAAGGGTAAAATTATCGCCAAAATGAACTCCCTCGTCGATCCAGACATGATTGCGGCTTTGTATGAGGCTTCTCAAGCAGGAGTCGAGATAGATTTAATTGTTCGGGGTATTTGCTGTCTGCGCCCTGGTCTGGCGGGTATCAGCGATAATATTCGCGTCATCAGCATTGTGGGTCGATATTTAGAGCATTCCCGCATCTTTTACTTTCAAAATGGTGGAGAGGAAGCAATTTTCATTGGTAGTGCGGATTGGATGCCCCGTAACCTCAATCGTCGAGTGGAAACTGTCGTCCCAATTGAAAATGAGAATTTAATTGCCCAGCTTAAATTTATCCTAGAAACTACTCTAACCGATAATCGTCATGCCTGGAACTTAGAGCCTGATGGAACTTATCTGCAACGTTGTCCTCAAGACAGTGAACCAGAACGCAACTGTCAGCAAGCTTTTATGAATTTGGCCGCTCGCGAAAATGAGTCTGCATCAAGTGATGGTTGGCGACATTAACTCTTGTTTTAAGCGATAAATAATCGTATCCGGTTCAACCTGAGATAAAATCTCTTTAATCAGAGTCGAAGCGCCCATTTCTCCCCAGGTGCAACCCTGCTCGAGATAAACCTGCGTTACTCGCCCGATAATAAAGGTACCGTAACCGGCGATCGCCCCCTGAATGCTGGCGGTGCCTAAATAAGCGGTAATTGCCCCTGTACTGTCGAAGCCACTACTCAAGATCGCGCCACTTTTACCTACGCTCAGAAAGAGGCTGCTACCCACTTCACCCAAGAGTAGACCTCCTGCACTGGCTATGATGCGGCGGATGAGGTTACTTGCTTCGTAAGTGGTGATCGGCAAACCATAGAGCTGAGATAGGGTTCTAATCAGAGCTAAATCGGCAATCAAGCCTCCAATTAGATCGACAAAGATAATTGGATTAGCAGCCACGGCGATCGCCTTATAGCGGGCATATTTAGCAATAATCGCCTGGGCTTCCGACTGGCGCAGTTCGATGGTCTTGCGGGCAATACTGAGTTCGGCATTTCTAGCTTGCACCAGGGAATTTAGAGCTAAGAGCGACTTGCCTTCTTCCTGGAGAATTTGAGAGATCGCTTCTTTTAGCGGGGCGATTTCCGGTGCGGGGTATTCCCAGTCTTGAGAGATAGTACCGTCGGCGGCTTCCGTTCTTACCTGAATGGGTTGGGGTTTGGCAGCCACTGTGACAATTTCGTTTGGGGTAATTATCGTTTCTAGGGAGTCGATACTGTTGGCGGCATTGAGGCGCTGTAGCTGGCGGTAAATTTGCTGGCGATCGCGTTCGGGATAGAGGTCAATTTTATTAAAAACCAAAATCAACGGTTTTTGAGTGCCTCGTAATTCGCAGATCGCCTCGTATTCCGTGCGAGTAATGTCTCCTGCCACCACAAACAAAATTAGGTCTGATTTTTGCGCTATTTCTTGCGCCATAGTGGCTCGGGCTGCTCCGGTTACTTCATCCAAACCCGGAGTATCAATCAGCTCGATGTCTAATTCCGACTCGGGCAGGGGATTCCACCGCAGGGTATTGACGGTTTGAGTTACCCCATGTAGTGGTCCCGTTGCTACCACCTCTTCTTCTAACAGAGCGTTAATCAGAGATGACTTACCACAACTAACCAAACCAAAAGTACTAATACGAATCGCTTTATTATCAAGCCGCTCTAGGGCATTTTGTAACGACTGGAGATCAGTTTTGACCGCCGTTTGCAAGCGATCGCCTGGAGGATTCTTACCATGGCGACGAAAGCTCGAATACCAAGAGATTGCTTGTTGGAGACTGGCATGAGCCTGATTTAACTGAGCATCCCGATCTGATTGCTGACCCATAGTAACTTTTAGCCCCCGATAATATGCTCGACTTGTACTAATTTAAGCCAATTTATTATTTCTCGCCGCTAAATCCAGCGCCGCTTTGGGATAGACAATGCGCTTATGGTTAAACTGTTGCCAAACCCGCACAAAAACCTCAGCAATTATGGGTAACTCATCATAGTTGAGTCCACTATCGACTAACTGCCGATCTTGCCAGCGAGATTTAAAGATTTTTTGGAGAGTAGAGATCGCCTGTTTGGGGGTAGCATCCCGCATTGACCGTAATGCAGCTTCGCAACCATCCGCCAGCATTAAAATTCCGGCTTCTCGTGACTGGGGAACAGGTCCCACATAGCGAAAGTCGTCTTCAGACACTATGGCTCCGGTTTCTTCTGCCTTTTGTTTTGCCTGATAGTAGAAATAAACGATCGATAATGTGCCCTGATGCTGGGGAATAAAGTCGCGAATAGCTTTGGGCAGACCGTATTTTTTCGCCATCACTAGTCCTTCACTAACGTGCTTCTTGATGATTTCGGCACTGACATAGGGATCGTCAATCTCATCGTGCTTGTTAGGGCCTCCCATCTGATTTTCAATAAAACCCAGGGGATCGTGCATCTTACCAATATCGTGGTAGAGAGTTCCCGCTCTAACCAGTTCGACATTACAGTTTAGTTCCCTCGCCGCCGCTTCCGCCAAAGAAGAAACAAACATCGTGTGCTGGAAGGTACCAGGAGCCTCCGTAGCCAGTCTTTTTAACAGGGGCAGGTTGGGATTTGATAATTCTGCCAGACGAATTGGCGTAATCAAGTCGAAAAAGCGTTCGAGGTAGGGAGAAATGCCGATCGCCACCACAATCCAGGCAACTCCGAACAGACCACAGGTAGTAGCATCGGGCAAAATTGCCGACCAGATCGTCGCCGGACTAGCACTCAGAATCAAGTTGGTAATTAGATAAACTGCTGTCTGGGCTAAACCAACCGCCAGACCTAATTTGGCGATCGCCTCCCGAGAGCGTAATCTGCCGGCAAAAATAGCGGCAATCAGACCACCAATTAAGCCGGACAGCAGGTAAATCGAGCCCAGATTTTGATTGCTAAATATGATTAACCCCGTTACTACTCCTACCTGACACACCGCTAGGGCAGGATTATAGAAACTGCTGACTAGCAGACCAATTGCCGGCAAACTTGTATAGGGAAAGTCAAAAACACTCAATAAGGGGGCACTAATGGCTAACAAGCACAGTAGTAGATAATCGCGGTGACGAATTGAGGCATAAATACTTCTTTGAAGGAATAAAAATAGACCGACTATCCCCCCCACAACCAGCGCCGACAGCCTCAGCCCCTCCCAATTGATTCCCCGACGGCTGAGTTTAAAGCCATCGAGCAAAACAAAATCTGCCTGGGTAATTCTCTCTCCCTGCTCGACAATTACCTCTCCCTGCTCTATTTCTACCAACACGGAATTAATT
>JBCBIN010000024.1:0-17159 GCA_038524555.1 Cyanobacteria bacterium J06623_7
AGTATTCATAATATCTTTATTTCCTCAAAATAAAAGTAGATTATTTTGAGGAATGTTAAATTAGCGGGATGCTAAATCTCGATCCCGCTTTTAAAGAATCCCTTACCAAAGCAGCACTATCCCTGTGTTGGTGCTGGCTGATTATCCGCCGTGATGGGGCGATGATTGGCTTTACTAGTTTTGATTTGGATTTGGTAATTGATGACGTTACCTATCGCGGAACAACTGGTTTTGACCCTGGTGCGGCTCAGACATCGAGCGGCGTTGATAAAGTAGATTCGCAAAACCTCAAGGGCATCTTAGATGCTTCGGGTATATCTAAGGCAGAGATTGATTCGGGGATATACGATGGGGCGATTGTCCGCCGATTTATTGTTGACTATCAAAACTTACCTAGTAGCCTCGCTACGTTCCCGCCCAAACATCGCGAACTGCCTACATCCTACATTGGCTCAAAAAAGCTAAATAATCTGGGCTACGAGCTACAGACAAAAGATTTAATCGGACTGCTTGAAAATCAGATTGGCGTAGTGACGACTAAACGCTGTCGCAACAATCTAGGCGATAACGACTGCCGTAAGGACCTGACAAATTTTACTCACGGGTTAACCGTTACCGCAGTTATAGATCGCCGAGTGTTTTCTGTTGATGGAGACTTGCCCGATAATTATTTTGATTTGGGGCGGTTACAGTTCACCGGTGGGGCAAATACTGGGCTACATTTAGACGTAATTTTTTACAGCGATAACCAAATTGTATTGAGTATTCCTGCGCCGTTTGAGATTGCGATCGGCGATACTTTAACCGCCGTTGCTGGCTGTGATGGCACAGAGAGAACCTGCATCGTGAGGTTTCAAAACTACCGGAATTTCATGGGAGAACCCAAAGTACCAACTACTGATTTAGACCTCAATACACCGTCGAGAAGGGCATGAAGCAAGTTACACCAAAAGATATTTATCTATCTGCCAGGGAATTAGTTGGTACGCCATGGCTACACCAGGGGCGGCTTAAGGGCGTGGGAGTTGATTGTATCGGGCTGGCTATTTTGGTGGCTCAAGATTTGGGGTTGGGGGATTTTAACGAGGCGGATTATCCCAGAACTCCCGACGGGACGATGCAGCGGCGAATAGCCGAAAAATTCCCAACCGCTTTTTCGCAGCCAGGAGTACTGTTAACTTTCCGTTTTTCTCAGACTGAACAGCATTGCGGCATAGTTTCCGAGTACATGGATGGATTGGGCTTAATTCATGCCTGGGATGTAGCCAAGCAAGTTTGTGAGCATCGGCTTGATGCATATTGGCTTGATCGCGTGACGGGGGTATTTGGATTTCCTGGGGTAAATTACGATGACTGAGGTATTTTTATTTGGGACTTATGTAAGCCGTAGTAGTCAAGTAGGAAGCAATACAGGAACCGAAGATCGAAATAATGCTAAATGGCGATCGCAATATTTGGTTTCACGGGATGCCGTTGTCAGCGGTGAAGAAGGGGAATTTTACACCCTTACCGGAGATGTTTACCTAATTCATATTTCCGATACTGATTACCTACTGCGAAGAACTGACACTTTATCTGACAGCAAAAAGATTGAGCGAGTTGATGCCGGGGGCCCCTACGTTAGAGGTGGGGAAACTTATAAAGGCGTTTATCTTGAGATTAATTTTTCTCATGCTCCGGTTGTCGATCAAAGTTCGCCAACTAACCCCAATGCGAATCCTTTTCCCAAACCAGTAGAGTTTGCCAAAACCCTAGAACTGCCGGAATTTATTGATTTTGCCGAGGTGCTTTTAGATTTGGGCTACGATTACGGGGTTGTGGGCGGCATGGAATTTAAGACTGAGGTGATTGAGGTTGCCGACGGTCGAGAACAGCGTAATGCCCTACGGCAATTGCCATTAGGTAGATGGCAGTTAGGACAGCGTAACTTATTAGAATCTGAAGCGGATAAATTAGCCGAAATCAGCTATTTGCGAGACTTTCAAAAGGATAGGCTAGGGGCAAAACAGGGTTTTCGATTCAAAGATTGGGCTGACTATCGAGCTACCAATCAATTAATAGCCGTTGGTGATGGGCTAAAAACTCATTTCCAGCTACGGAAAGCCTATATAGCTGGGGATGCCATAACCTATAGACCGATCCAAAAACCCGTAGCAGATACGGTACAGCTATACGTTGATGGGGAAGTAGAGACAGGCTGGACTTTAGATTACATTACCGGGGTTGTCAGCCATGCCGACCCCTTACCAAATGGGGCAACACTCCATGCCGATTTTGAATTTGATGTCCCAGTCTGGTTTGAATCCGACCAACTGCCCTTGTCTTCAGAGTATGTGAGCCTAGAGGATGAGCAGGTATTGCTGTATAAGCTCGGCTCGGTGTTTGTGGTTGAGGGGCGCATTCCCCTAGCCTTGCCGTGGCAGGTTGAGCCAGCCGGGTCAATTAGCGAAGATTTAAATTTAGGCATCATATACGAGACATCTGAGAAAACCGAATTTGCCACCCAGAAACTAGCCCTAAAGAATGGCTATGTGCGGCGGCAGGATAAGCGAGAAGAGTCACGCATTTTATTTGATTTTGGCGATCGCAATTTTGACCGACAGGAATTGGATATTTTGCTCAGTTACTTCTGGAACTGTAAGGGGAAGGCTCAAGAGTTTGGCTTGCTTGATAAAGCAGATAGTTATCTAGTTAGGTTCAATACAGACAGGCTCAATATAAAATTTGAGGCAGCTAGTAAGGAAGATGCTCTGTTTAAGATTTCTGGTCTGAAAATGCAGCTTAAGCAGCAAGTTTTGTATCGGCTACCCCCGTTTTCCATTGCTTTACAGCCAATAGTAGTTAACCCTCAAGACCCTAACGACCCTTATACTAACGCCAGCGGTCAGTCTGGCGGCGGTGCTGGTGGTTCTGGGAGTGGGGGCGGTGCTGGTGGTGGTTCTGGTAGCAGTGGCGGCGGCAGTGGCTCTAGCTTTACGGTTTCATCCTTTTCTGTCGATTTTAACGTTTCTGCCCCTCCAGTAGACCCCAATCGGCGATATAGACCAATGGGGCTATTTTGGGAAGCTGGAGCGCTGCACTGGCTAATTAATGGCGACAATAGAAGCGGTAGTAATTTGGGTCGTAACAGAATTTTTTACTATCGCTCTCGCATTGAAAACGGAAGCTGGTACTTAGATTTCCAAGAACATGATATTTCAGAGCTTGTTTTTCCTGCTGACATCAGCATTATCAAAACTTCTGGCGGTACGGGCATTACTTTTAGAGCCAGACGGCAGCCTACCCCCGACGATCCACTAGAAGATACTGCTAGATATGTATTTGAAGTATTACCTGATGGAGAGACAGCTCTTTATAGTCAAGTAGAGGCTACTACTGGGGACAGTGGCGCAGAGGTAACGGCTATCTTAGGCAGTAAAATTTTTACAGATAATGGCATTGCTGGCGGCAATGTAACTGGTAGCTACCTATGGAGCAATCTTGCTGGGCTAGATTTTGTGCCGATCAAAAACTCGGTTAAGCCCGGTAGTCCCATCATGGAAAACTATCATGAATCTAATAATAGTTACAACCCCGCTAACAACGTAGTCGATCGCGAAGAACAATTTAACGTTTGGGGGGACGAGCGCCCGATTGTCAGAGATGACGGCAACAATACTATTAGGATTTACGCGGTAAATGGACAGGGAGAGCCTGAGATATTGTACGAATACACTCCTATTTCTTTTAGTTCTACATCAGAGATCGCCCGCAGTTTTAACGAAGATAATTCTGAACTTTTAAAAATTAGCGGCATTAGATGCAATTCAAACAACATCAATTGCGCTACTGAAGACAGATATAATTTTACCCGTTTTTATTTTCGAGAAAGACAGCAGGAAGACTGGCGGTTTATTGATGAGATGGATACCCAAACATCTACCAGTAACCCGACAAAGATTATCCAAGATTTGACTGCTGCCGATCCTTATGGGCAATTTGATCGCTTTGGCAATATTCTCAAAAATAGCCGCAGTAGATACTGGTTTTACAAACCGGGTAGCAGCTACGGGATCGATCTAGTTTCAACTTTGTTTGGAGGTGCGTCAGCAGTCCCTTATGAATTTGCTTCTAGCTATGGCGTTGCGGCTACACCTTACGGTTTATTGTGTATTGCCGGTCGTCCGAATGGTGTCTTTTTGACACAACCTAAAATGTTTATCGTTCAGGCAGAAGACAGTTAACTTGAGGGCAAAAGGCAGAGGGCAGAAGGCAGAAGGCAGATGTTATTTAAGTTTGCCATATAAATTGTTCTTTATAACTCATTGGAAGTAATTAAGTTTGAAGTTTGAAGTGGCACGATCGTATCGTACTTCTGCCATCTGCCATCTGCCTTCAGTTAACTGATTTTCCAAACGTTATTGCCCCGATGCCACAGCCGAACGGTTTGGTTGTCGGTATCAATGACATTATTGCCCTTAATTCCCAGGGTTTTATCCCCAGTACCAGCTAAGTCTTCTTTCTCAATTGCTATCTGCCCGGGGTTTTCTAGGGTAATTTCACAGCCCCAAGTTGGCTCGAAGTAGTTACTGCCGTTAGGGTCGGTAACGTCATCAGGAATTAGGATTAAACCCGTTTCTCCATCAACAATAATTTCTGTGCCATCGTCAGTAGGCTGGATTGTGTAAGGCAGGGTGACGGGATTTGGTGCGGGAAAGTTGGGTTTTTGATTGGGTGGTTGCGCCTCGACAATTAGAGGATTGCTGCTTTCGGCAGTGCCGCCAGTAGTTGTAATCTGGATTACCCCCGAAACTGTGCCGGATACCAAAACAAAACTAATGTTTTGATTGTCGGTTACGGCAATGTTGTACTGAGGTACATCGCCAATGTAGATATCGGTAACTTGTGCCAGATTATCGCCGACGATATTAATTGTCGTGCCCGGTAATGCCGATGCGGGAGTAAAGCTAGCAATTGTGGGGGCAGGTTCGACCAGTGGGGGGGTTAGTTCGGCTATGGGGGAATAGCTGCCGACTCCGTAGCTACTGCTGATTTGCGCGACGGAAACCTTTATACTGTTTTGTAATGCTCCAAAATCAGCCGTCTGGTTTTGGTCGCTATAGATAACAGATGACTGATTCACGATCTGGGAACTGACTTCGACATTACTGCTATCCAAGAAAGCAACTCGGTACTCCTCCGCTGTTTCGCTCAGTGGGGGATTATTCATGCCGACCCCATGGCGATCGCGTCTGTCCCAAGTAACTGTAATGTTCCCCACCCCATCTTTCGTGGCGGCTATATTTATCGGCGCATAGGGACGCTGGGCTATGCCCTGACCCACAAATTGAATGGGATCGACCTCATCTAAAATCTGTCCCGCCGACAGTGCCTTAAAGTAGCGAATCTCCCCGATGTCGGCAACTTCTCCCGTGATACGATCTAGTTCGGCATTAACCCCCTTAAGCAGCACAAAGCGATCGCCATTGACGGCATTTGGTTGAGTCTCCGTACCTCTCAGTCCCGCAGTAATGTCTGTCAGTCGATAGGTATTGGTATTTATTAGCGTGGCAGTTTTGTACTGAATAATTTGCTCGCCAATCACCGCCACATTAAAACCTAAAGCTAAATCATTGTCTGATACTGATTCAAGCTCGGCTTCATTGACGATGACATCGACTGTCGTACCGTCAAAATTACTAATGCAGCTTCCATGTACCGAATAAGAATCAAATACAGTAGCGAGGATATAGCGACTATTATCGGTTGAGACATAAACAGAGGCTCCCGTCCAGTTTGCCCCACCGCTCGCAGCCAGATAAAGAGAATAGTCGGGGTGTTCATTCTCTAGTAGGGGTAAATCGAGAATCAATAACTCGGTGTCTCCAGGCAAAACAATTTGCCCCAATTCTGAATCGTCAGGAGTAGCCGTGGAATTAGTAACAATATCTAGTTCGGTATCTTCGGTTATGGTCCCGCTGGGAACGATCGTTATCTCTCCGTTTTCAATCGTGTAGTCGGTTCCCTCGGTGTAAGAATTTCCCTCGCGATCGCGAACCGCCGTAACTGTTCCCGCTACCGATATGGTCGTGGTGTAGTTGGCAATGCCGACGGTTATCGCTCCAGATTCAAGAGTCCGCTCGATTAGTAAAGGGGTAACGTCGTGTAAAACTCCCTCACATTCTAAAATTAAATTTGCACCGATCCGGGTTTGAGTCAGCTTGATGGGGTAGCCGCGATCATCAAAAAGATTCGGTATTAAATCGCAAGGTTCTAAATCTAGATATGCCGGAGGTAGCTTTAGTTTATATTTGCTGCCCAAAATCCAGGCAAATAAAAGAGAGCGATCGGCAAGAGTGGCGGCTTTGGATGCGGTCATCGCTTCGGGGAAGTTGAGAGTCAGAATATTATCATTCTGATTCTGCGCCACAATCATCACCGATTCTTGAGTATTGCGATCGTAATTAAGATCGGGATCTATGTAATTTACAATACACTTAGTCGGTAAGGTATTGGGGTCGGGGTCGATACGCTCAAAATCATAAGGTTTTTCTTTGCTGCCCTGGTGTGCCCCCACATCCTCAATTCTAAGATTAAGCACATCTCTGGGAGAATTTAGAGGAATAAATTTAAAGCCACTCCCTGTCTGGATGAGGTCGATAAAATGGGTTTTCTGTAGATTTTGTATAGCATTTTCTGCGGACTGAATCGAATCAATCTGGTAGCCCAAGACCTCAAACTCTGGGGTGGAAATGGGCGCGACATCAAAACCATAATCAGGATAAACAAGACCAAAAATATCCTCAAAGATTTGCCCGACGGTGCAGTTTTCCGAGGCTACAGCCTCAATCTCGTCACTGGGCAGCGCTCCAAAATAATCCTCTAGCGGTAGTCGCTGGGCTACATAATAAACGTGGCGATTGTAAGCAGGAGTTTTCAGCACTGAAGCGGGTTCGATGCCGTAAGAGCGAAGATAGGCATCCCGTTCGGCTGGGTTGGTGGGGATTCCGTAGCTGTAGTTTAGAATCGAATCGATATTGTTTAATAGTGGGTCAATTTCTTGAGCCGTTTGACCCAAATAAAAGCGTAAATATTGATTGGCAAATCTTTGACCACTTGAAAGGATACTCCCCGCAACATTTACCGCATCTGCTTGGCGACTGTTATAGACCAGCTTTTTATTCATCCAGACTCTTGTAATGTCGCTGAATGGTCTAAATTTAGCCTCGGCAAAAGCGGTCGCATAGTACCCATAGTAGCTATAGGTGGTTGATTCTACCTTTGCCCCTTTTCCTTGCTTCTCTTTCTTTTCGACCTCTTCTTTATAGCCAGCAAATATCCTACGTCCCGGGAGCCGTACCGTTCCCCAGCACCAGGAAAGAGGTTGCCCATAACCGGAAGTAGCGGTCAGTAAATCTTTTTCTCGTGCCCCTTCAATTTTTTGCGTGGGCGTTAGAGCATAGGTTAACCCGGCAGTTGCCGCACTCACTGCGGCTGAAATTAACAGCCCTTCGGCAATCCCGGTCATAGCTAACTATTATTTACTTCTATCTTTATTTGGTAATCATCCAGTTATATCCTGGTTCCAAATTATCTTCATCCACAATTCTGGTGAATTGATAACCACGGAAATTAAAGCTTTCCTTCCCAGTGAATGAGCGAGGTTTGAAATCAATAATTGCGGCAACAAGTTTTGTCGGTAAAGTCCAGCCATGTTTTACCACCCTCTCAAGTAGCCGTAAATTGTAAAAAGGGTCTTGAGATATTTTGTCGATGATAGTTGTCTGCAAACTCTCAACTACCGGTAGATGTTGGATTTCCTGAACCATTCTTCTAACTACCGCATTTTCTTCTTGCACTACCTCAGCGATCGCCTGAGGAACAAATGAATCGCGATCGCTACCAGACCGACAGTGCGATCGCATTTGGGTAATCAGTTGATAGTCTCTTTCAGAATATAGATTGGGTTTACCTGGCGCAACTTGGGGCTGGAGATTTAGATAATCTGCGTCTGTTTCTACAGTTCTTGCCGAACAATTTAAGAGGTTGGCAATTTCTCTCTTGGTATAGGTTCTAGCCATCGTGTTAGGGTGGATGTTAGGGGTGCAGTTACCCTAACATTTTAAACTGATTAATTCTATGGAAGAACTAATTCAACTACGGCGGCATCTTGAAAATCAAGATTATGTTGGCGCTTTAGAAATTGTTGGTGAATTAGAAGAGATGTCGAAAGAGGACAAGCTAAACAAGATTTATAGTTATACCGTCATTCTTTTAATTCATCTCATCAAACAACAGGTAGAAAATCGAACTACTAGATCCTGGGATGTCTCAATTAGAAATTCGGTTCGGGAAATTAATCGAACTAATAAACGCAGAAAATCTGGTGGTTATTATGCCAATAATGAAGAAATAAGAGAAATTATCTATGAAGCAATGCCTTCAGCGATCGACCGCGCATCTTTGGAAATACGCGAAGGTTTATATGAGTCTGAAGTATTAGAAACTATGTTCGACCACAATCAGCTAGCCAGTCGTGCTTATGAATTAATTAAATTGGAAGTTTGAACATAGCAATTACGAGTTACGAGTTACCTAGCGGATCGCTGATTCTACCAATTTAATTACCTGCTCGGAATTTTGTAACTGTTCCTTAGCAGTAGGCTTAAATTCTGCAAACTCTTGAACTGTCTCTTTAATCAGAGGATCGCGGGGACGCTCTTTAGCTAGTCTCTCGATTTTCGATTCCAGATTCCGCAACCTAAATTCAGTTTCGTTGGTTGAATATTGAGCATCATTAGCTAGTTGCCCTGCATTGCCCTTGAGATTAATTTCAGTCGAGGCATTCTTAAACTGAATTGTGCCACCGTTAATTGCGATCGCTGCCAGAGAAATTGGAATTGAAAGCAGTGCTACTCCCAACACTAAGACTAGATAAAACCGCGATCTTGGCTCTAACGTTCGCAGAAACTCATCAACTAAAAACATGAGAGGGAAATAAGACCGAATTTCTTAAATCCGATCTCAACTACTTGGCTATTTCTAGGTTTCCCGCATATTTCAGGGGAATTATAAGAAAAAGATTAAGAGGGTTGTGAGATGAAGTTTGCTGTTGATATTGGTCACAATTGTCCGGTTAAAGATACGGGCGCGGTAGGTATTCGTCGAGAGGATGATTTGACTCGTGAAGTAGGGGAGAAGTTAATTAAGCTCCTACAAGACAATGGGCATCTCGTCCGGCAAACAAAACCCGAACGTTGTACCGACGTTAATGAAAGCCTAAATTACCGCATCGGTGTAGCTAATCTCAGTGGGGTAGATTGTCTCGTCAGTATTCACTTCAACGCCGTCAGTTTTCCTGCCCATGGTGCTGAAGTTTATGCCGTTTCTCGCATCGGTAAAGCGATCGCTAGTTCGGTTCTAGAAGAAATTTGTAAGTTAGGTTTTCACAATCGCGGGGTCAAACGAGCTAATTTTGCTCTCTTAACCCGAACAACTATGCCCGCTATCTTAGTTGAGTGCTGCTTTTGTACCTCCGAACACGACATGAAATTATACGATGCCGATTCAATGGCACTGGCGATTGCGGAAGGGTTAATTGGTGATATCGAACCCATCGAGAATGAACTTAGGTGCTTGCGGGTCAATTTTGGAACCTGGGTTAAAGTATCTACGGCTCAATCTACTTCTCTCGAACCCAGCCAAAAAGCTTGGATTAACCCCGGCAAATATCAGCTTCTAGCGGCGCTGTCTGAAGAGGAGGGGCACTACTGGGTGCGGCTAGATAATGGCACAGAAGGATTTGTCTTTGCCGAACATGCTGAATTGAGTTAGATTTGCTCGCCTCGACGCTAATAAATAGGGCGGTTAGATTAGGTGTTATATGAATTATTATTTCGCCTAATTAAGCATTTATTCCTATCCATAGGCAGGGTGGGGATATTTATTATCTACTAATAGTTATGAGTAAGAAATCTCTGAATACTTTAAAAGTAGAAATTAATAGGTTAGAAAAGCAAAATCAGCTTTTGACAGAAGAAAATCTGGCTCTACGCAGTTGTCTACCAGACAATAGAATCAACTATATTTTAGAGCTAATTAAGCAACGCGATCGCGCCAGAGAAATAGCGAAGAAATGTCAGAAAGCATTTAAGAACAAAAAGATTAAAAAAGCGCAATTAGAAAGTGATTTATTGCGATATCAATTAAACCAAGTCAGGCATAAAGAGGCTGCACTTACCGAGAAAGAGCAAAACAAGAAGTTAGCCAATACTAAAGTAAAAAAATCGACTTTGTTTAATTGGTAATTATAGCTATTAGTATTGTGTTCCTGCTGTTCTTGTTCTGACATTTGAAATTAACTTATAGTATTCAAAATTGAATAAATAAAATTAGCTATTAAAGATAAAGCGATCGCAACTACGCCACCTCCAATAATCCTTAGCCATCCGAGTAATTTTTCTATCTCAGTTAAACGATTCTCAACTCCAGTTAAGCGATTCTCAACTCCGTCTATTTTTTGCTCGACTACTGCCAATCGCTCGGAATTGCAGACGCAAAGCGTCTCAGTCGTCGAAGACGACGATCTGGGGCTTCGCCCCTGCATTAATGTCTCTAGTATTTTACCTTCATATACTTCTTTATTTGTTGTCATAGTTTTACTCTTCAGACAAATCAGATATTTCCGAAACTTTAGCTTCTTCTTTTTCCTTCTCAATTATATTATTAAGATATTTCATCATTCCAATACAAGATTTATTTTCTTTTGGGACATCATGCCAAACCGCATTTTCTGACAACTCAATTTTAGTGTCTTCTGGTATTACTAAAATTGCATAATAATGATTGATGATATTATTATGCAATTTTAGTTAGTTATTACTTAGATACTTTTTATTTACTAATAGTTTAATTTAAATTTAACCTGTAATTAAAACTGGTTTTAGCGATCGCGATCGCTTTACATGCAATATTATCGTCACATATTAAGTTTACTGTTCATAGTTATTGTAGAAAAAAAACTAAATAATTATGCAATGGATGAACTTGTTAGAAAAATAGTTTCGCTAGGGTTTCCTGGAGTAATCCTTCTCGTTGCCATGGCTACTACTGGCTTTACTGGTGCAGCAGCTATTACAGCAGCATTAGCAATGTTGGGACCAGGGGGAATGTTAGGAGGAATTATGTTTTTAGGCGTTGTGGGAATTGCCAGTGATGCCTTATCAAAATATGGGTTAGAAACCATACTTAAAAATGTTTATTTAGAAAGAAAGTTAAAAGGAGAAAGCTCAATTAGTTTAATTAACGAAATTAAGAGTCTGCCTGTATCTAGAGAAATGAAATGTTGCCTTTGTGAATCTATAAAGTAAATAAACAATTAAATTTATTTTCTATAAAGCCTTTGCTGTACTAACATCAAGGGCTTTTGTTTTGCTGATCGCATTCTCACTGTGAATTTAAACTTTATATATATTGGCTTTTTCGACAACTTTTAAATCATGTTTTTGATTGAAAAGTAAATCTTTGAAATATTCCTGCGCTTCGTAAGGTAATGATTCAAGAATTTTCATAAAGTTTTCAAAATTAGGTAATCTTTTCCCGCTTCGTAGATGACTTATATAGGTAGAATCTACGCCTGAATTAGCAGCCAAATCCTTATTTGACAAGTCAAATTCAAACATTACTCTTTTCAAACACAACGAAAAACGCCTTTTAAGCTCAATTGAAAAATCTTGCTCGTCGGGTTTTGCTTTAGTCATTTTTCAAAAAATAGTTTTAAAGAACTGCCTTGATCGTCATTGTGGTGACGTTTGAGCCAGTTTTTCTATTTTACTTGCTTTTTTTCTTTTGCTATGTGTACAATGCGTCCATACAAATGACTTTATCGTCATTATTATTTTTTGAGGTCAATAATATGACTATTTCGACAACAGACAAATTAACTGTCGAGCATATTAAATTTGCTACTCCTACTCAATTAGGAAAATTATTGAAAAAAAGCCCCAACACCGTAAGCCGCTGGAATAGAAGAGGATTAAAGACTACAGATTTGAAAATTGCTTTTCCCTGTGTCGAGCGTGATGTTTTGATAACGGGTTTAATTCATCGAAAAGAAAATTTTTCCAAAATTGAGGAATTACAGAAAGAATTTGATGAAATTTTAAATAGCGTTCAGGAAATTCCTGAAAATACAGCAGTTGCCTAACTACTACTTCTCTTAAGACGATCGCAATTACGCGATTTGTAATAATCCGTAACATATTCAAGCTCCTAGCCATTAACAAAACACCTAATTTAAGCGATATATGACTATTGAACAATTGAAAACAAAGGAAGCAGAGCGTGACAGGCTCCAAGATGAACTTAACTATCACGCCAACAAAGGCACGTCTCCCAGACGGTTGATGCCCAAGTTTGAGAAGTTAAGGCAGCTAAACGATGAAATCTCTCTGCTGCAACTAAAGCAGATGAACGGTACAAAGCCCTAACAAGGATTGCCCAAAGCGATCGCCCATCACAAATCACAAAACAATTATTGAAAATGCAAGAAATTCAAATTGAAGTAGCTGAGGACAAGAAAATAGTCTTTCAAATGGCTAATTGCTACCTGGATTCTATGATATCCAACCCCTCGGTCAATCCTGAAACTATGGACATAGAGCTATTAGCGTCAAATGCCATAAAACTGGCTCAGGCTCTAATGGAAAAAACAGTAGATGGATTGAAGGGAGACGTGCTGGAACAAGCTAGGAGAAGTATTGGGCAGCGCAATTAACCCGGCGATTATAGAAATTGAAGCTCGAGCGATCGCCAAAGTTATCAACCAAGCCAGCCAAGAACACAGCGTTTCTCCTTACAAATTGGTGGCAAGCAGTCAATACTTGCTGGATGCAATTTACATTCAGCTATTGCATGTCAAAACCCGTCGCACTTTCAATTACCGCTACGACAACATCACAAAAGAAATAACCTCATGGAAGAATCTAAACCTTATCAAGTGAATAAACGCATACAAAGCGCCAAGATTATTAACTCGGCAGAATTTAAAGTTACTGCTCAACTAGCAAATTCTCTACTGACAAGTGGAAGTGGCTTTAGCAGTACTAAAGAACTAGTTGAAACGGCGATCGCTATTCGCGATGAATTAATCGAACAAGTAGAAGAAAAATTATGAATAAACTACCAAAATTAGAAATATTCACCGTACTCCTAGATTTAGGAATAACTCAGCTTACAGACGTTTTAGTTTACAAAATGCTTTGTCTTCGTAAGAAATTTAGGCAGCAAATTACTGTAGACGCGATCGCTTTGAGAAAGAGGATAACTAAACTGTGCAAAAAGTTTGGGGTTTGCGATATCACGGTCATTAGAGTGCTGAAGCGGTTAGCCAAAGCAGGACTAATCAATATTATTTACAAAATTCAGGGTTTTGGAAAATACGTCATTGAAGTAATACCTTTGCATGAGCTTACAAAACACCCCAATTCAGACGATACAGATCTGTCAAACGTTGTTGTTGCCTCAAACCCAGTCACCAAAGCACATAAACAGAAAAAAGGCTTTGGGCGGACTATAGATCAACAACAACTTATAAATGCAGATAGAAAATGTCGCTCGGTTGGCATTATTTTCCAAAGGGAAGATTTACCCAGCGTAGCTAAATATCCTTCAGATGAAATAGACAAAGCGATCGCCTATTTTAAATTTTCTGACGAGAAAAACCACATATCGAATCCTAACGGTTGGTTAATCAAGTGTCTTGAAAAAAAATATTATCGGACATATAGACCAGAAAAGTTTTTAAAATCCGCCCAGCAAAAGCTATTCGAGCTACAGGATTGGTTTATCGACAATTTTGGTTCTGTTCCCAGACGTTACGAGCAAATACCGTTATTCGTCACAAAAAAAACGGGTAGCCCCCATTCAAACTAAGAGGTTAGTTGAACAAAAAGACCACCGCAAAAATACTTAGATCTATTATACAAATGAATACAGCCGCCATTGAAAAAAATTGTGTCTATCCAGAGCTTGAATCCTTTATAGAGCGGTTAATTCAGGAGAATGAGAACTTTGATAGAGAGCTTAAATTCCTTAAGCGATCGCCAAGCTACAACAAAGTAATGCTCAAAAAAATGAGTGACTTAGAGGTCAAAATAAAGGGTAACGAAAACAAGATAAAAGAGGTTGAAATAGCACGTAAATTTTTGCCAAATAGTTGGGTTGTACGCTATGGCAATAATCGACCGGGTAAAGTTTTTGATGCTGAATTAACTGGACGTATTGTTTCTATACAGGTGGTTTGGGACGGAGCTATTGTCCCTGTTCCTGAACGACCAGTACGGCTTGAATTGATAAATGACGATCGCTGTAAATATATTTGGAACGGCGATCGACATAGCAAACTTATTCGCCAGATTGATGGGCGAGAGTGCGACGATATCGATATCCTATCAACACACTTAAACGAGCTACAACGACAGCTTAATGATGATTTTCCCGATGAATGGAAAGAAGAGATGAAGTTGCGGCTTAGTTACTGTCGTAAGCGCATCGAGCTTTTTGAATTAAAAGAATTAAGTCGTCTAGAGTCAGTTGTTGAACAAGGACTAAAGGTTTTTTATCAGGTTGGTGAGGCACTAGCAGAAATCTGCGATCGTCAACTTTATAAGCAGCAAGGTTATACCGACTTTCGCGTGTACTTGAAAGAACGTTGGAAGATGAGTAAGTCAAAAGCATATAGGCTTATTGATGCAGCAGAAGTTATGAACAAACTAAAAAGTGTCCCCCATGGGGGACAGTTACCAGATAACGAAAGAGTTACTAGAGAGTTGGCAAAAGCAGCACCCGAAGATCAAATTGGAGTATGGCAGGTTGCCTTAGAGACATCAGAAACCGGTAGTCCTACAGCAAAAGAAGTACGTGAGATAGTACAAGATTCACATAATCAGGATAGTAACTCTACGGATAAGCCTTCTACTTCAGCGATCAGCTTTACAGATAAGGGTAGTCAAGATCCTAATTTTCCTTTGCCCCCCAATGCCAAGCAGTTAAGCATTCAATCACTAACTCGATCTGAACTAGCCGAACAATTTGAAATTGGGCAGTTAGTCAAGCTTGAGCTAGCGCATTTTGAAGGAGCATCAGAGCGGCTGAAGCTAGCCAACCATTCTTATAGTCAAATAACGGCGCTGACTGAAAACAGATGTAGTCTCAAGATTGACGTTCTTGGGCACAGTTCTTTCGTTGTTTCCCCTGAAGATATCAAACCAGTAGAGTCCGTAAGCTTTGCCGTAGACTTCACCCCCAAGCAATTTATCGCTTTGATGTCTATCCACAAAACTAGAGTGGCTATAGAAAAGGCTATCAGACAAGGAGTGTTGGGGAATTGATACGTACTAGTAAGGAGATTTCTAATAATTATGTATAACGAACCAGATTGGGAAGCAGATGCTAAAAGAGCAATCCATTGGGCTAAAACAAGTCTTGATCGCCCATTCCATATTCTCGATACAGAAACGACTACAAGAGATTCCAATTGACCCTTTTTAATCTACACAACAAAAATGGCTAATTTAACAGAGCAAGATATTAGAGCAATTATTCGCGATGAACTGCGAAAAATAGTTGGTGCAAATAATCGGCAAGATATTATATATCTGCCAACAAATGAGGCTTATAAGCAACTAGGGTTTACTTCTTCGGCACAGTTAAGACAGGCTGTTAACAATGGTTTGCTGAGAGTTGGCAAAGAAGTACAAGATCGTCGCAGTCCAGACGCAGCGCATAGCTCATACTATTTCAATATTCCGCTTTGCGTTAATCGGTTGAATACTCGCCCAGAAAAAAGAAAGGCTTAGCCTGGAGGCTTAGGGCGATCGCTTCTTTGCATCAACAACTGATAAAATTTATCTTCCTGATTTTCATTCATCCAGCGTTTATAAGTACGGTTATGCGTCGCCGTGTCATGTGCCATCATTCTTGCTGCCATAGAATCTGGCATAAATGCCATCGCCCGGATTGCCCAACAGTGTCTCAAATCTCCAGGCTTACATAGCTCATACCTACGAAATTGCGTTGATACACGGTGTCCTAAATCTTTGTTTGTTTGTCCGCTGACTTTGGGCAACGAAACAGGTTTAGCCAATTCCCATTGTTCATACCACTCTGGATATAAACACCAAATCCTGCGAAAGCCATAATGAGCTTTTCTATAGGTGCTAACTAAATGTCCGGGTGCTGTTTTAAGACTATCCAGGTCAACATAAAATAATTCGTGGTTTGATATTCCATAGGCTGCCATAATTCCAAAGGCACGCTGCCAATGAGGATTTTTTATTGAGTAATAGTATTGAGCTATTTCCTTGTCTGTCGGTAGAATGCGATCGCCAATTAAGGGATTGTAGTTTCCTTTGTACTGATTGAATTTACAATCTAGATTTGCAAATCGAGCCAAGGCATTACAGGCATTAACCGCACGTATTCGATTTCTGGTATCTGGTTCAGTTGAGAGAACTATTTCTAAAAGAATTTCTTCCCCAAAAGAACTATCACTATCACCACGTTTATAAATCGATTTATAGTCACCGTCCCATGTCGTTTGGCTTTTACTGTCGCGGGCTTTGCGGTTAAAATAATCTGTCTCAAATTTACTAACCCAATACCCCAAAGTTCCGATATTGTTAGCGCGATGCCTTCGGCTAGCTCCGCAATCGCTCCATTCATTCCAACTAAACTCTTTTAAAGCCAATTGACTAGCTAGCTTCTGTGCTTTCTTTTCAGCAACTTGTATGCCCGCAGCATTACAATATATGCCTAAACTTAAATATTGCTGCTTATAACCTTTGCCATCTTTACTCGGAAGATTACCCCGTAGACTTAATTTTTGTCCGCGTTTACAAATAACAATTCCAGCATTTGACTCTTTTAATCTGCTGTTAGCAGCATGTAACCTATCGTCCATGTCTGAACTAAATTTGAACTAAATTTTAATTACGTCTAACGATTTTTATATACTTTCAGCGACGTTACAAGCATCGCTAGACGCAACACAATGAAAGGGGGAAATGCTCAAACTCTTTGAAATATATAGTGTCAGAGGGGAGACTTGAACTCCCGACCCTCGGCTTATGAGTCCGATGCTCTAACCAACTGAGCTACTCTGACATATCCGACACGAATAT
>JBCBIN010000025.1:0-17125 GCA_038524555.1 Cyanobacteria bacterium J06623_7
ACTCAGATAAAATCATTTCCTCGCCCTAAGGCAATTATTAGCACAGTTACTAATGTCCAATTGTGCCGCAGTCGATGAGATACTTCACGCTGAGTATAAACTACAAAACAGACTAATTTAAGATAATCATGAACATTCTTGAAGTTTTTTTGTATTGCTGTATTATCAACAGTCAGAGCAGTCAAAACTAATTTTTTAGAATGACTATCAGTCCTCAATCTTAGGTTTTGTCACGTTTATAGAATATGGGAATTACAGACAAAAGTGCTAAGAAAGACAGAGCAAAAAAGATGGAAATACGGTCTTCTCCTTTCATTGCCATTTCTCCGCTATGGCCGATCCAGGTGTAGGCAAAGCTACCGGGAATCACACCGATAAAAGTGGCTTTGGCATAGTCCCACCAGTCGATTGAGGTCAAACCGAAGAGGTAGTTAACCAAATTAAAGGGAGAGATCGGAATTAGGCGGGTAGTCAAGACAAAAGAGAAGGGTTGTTTTAAGACTGCCTCTTGATATTTAGTCAGTCTTTTACTCTGGCTAAATTGACGCTGTGCCATATCCCGAAATAAGTAGCGGGCAGCCCAAAATGAACATAGAGCGCCCAGAGTAGCGCTGATTATCGAGATAACTGTGCCATACCAAATGCCAAACAAACTGCCTCCAACGATGGTCAATACAGTTCCCGGCACACCAAATACTGTCAAGATAGTGTAGATGGCGATAAAGATAACTTCGACATAACCCTCGTATTGCTGAATAAAATCTTTAAATAAAAAGGGATTAAAAACAGCTTTTAAGGGAGTAAATAAACACAGCACAATTATTACCGCTGCCGTTATGACTACAGCGATAAATTTGGGATTTATAACTAACTGACGTAGCTGTCTCCCCAGTGCTACAAAGCTGAGGGTAAGTTTCTTGAGCACAACCGATTATACTAATGCTCCACCACAGCTAGAGCCGGTTCCTGCCGTACAGCCATAGCAATAGTTCGCTGTTTTAATTTCGTGAATGGCATCGAGACTATCTAATGAGAGTAATTTCTCCACAGTTAAATTTTGGCGATCGCCAGAGGTTGCGACAATCCCCTCCATCTGATTAAAATCGCAGTCATAGACCTGACCGAGATAGTCGATGGATAATTCATTAAGACACATAACACTATCTAAAGTCTCTGGGTTGTAGTGGTTGGCCAAAAACTGAAGATATTCATCGTGAATTTCCCGTCGTTGTAAGAACTGTTTGGTTCTACCGATGGGAATATTCGTAATCGTGAAGAGATTATTGAACTTAATTTGAAAATGCTCGGCTAAATAAGTTTTGTAGTCTTCTTCGAGCTTTTGCTGATTGGGGGTTAGAGAAAAGTCCGGTTTGGTTGGTAAAGGCGGATTATAAACCAAATCGATGACTAAATTAGGCTCCTTGCCATATCCAAGTTGATTTAGCTGCTGAATGGCTTTAATCGAATTATTATAGACTCCAGCTCCCCGCTGTTGGTCTACATTGTCTTCTAAATAGCAGGGCAGAGATGCGGTAACGCGAAGCTGATGCTGGGCAAAGTACTGAGGTAAATCTTCGTAGCCAGGTTCAAAAAATATAGTCAAATTAGAACGAACAATAACCTCCTTCCCTTTGGCTCTAGCTGCTTCGACAATGGGACGAAAACCATAGTTCATTTCTGGTGCGCCGCCGGTTAGATCTATAGTCTCGATCTGGGGAAAGCGGTTGATTAGCTCGATAATTTGGTCGCAGACTTCCGCAGACAGTTCTTCTGTACGCTTAGGGCTTGCCTCTACGTGACAGTGAGTACAGGCCAGATTGCATTTACGACCTAAGTTAATTTGTAAAACAGTAATTTTATGTTTAATTAGAGGAGAATCAACTCTTTTGGCAAAGGGAATAAAAGAAGTTTTAGCGGTAGGCATAGTTAATTTGACGATTTTGCTTAACGGAAATATTAGTAATTACTGATTACTGTTGTAGAACTAAATAGGCAATAGCGCTAATGCCTGCGGCAATAGGTAGAGTTAACACCCAAGAACTCAAGACTTTGGAAAACATACCGATGTGGGCTGTTCTTGAAATAACCCCAACCCCAAAAATAGAACCGACGGAAACATGAGTTGTAGAAACAGGAACTCCCAGACGACTGGCAAAAATTACTAAAAAACCTGTAGCTATATTTGCCGCCAACCCTCTACCTGGATTAAGAGTAGTAATTTTATTGCTTACTGTTTGGGCTACTTTGCGCGCATTGAGCAAGCCACCTACTGCCATCCCCAACCCGACTGCTAACATGCCACCCTGAATCGAAAAAGCCGTTACCGTCAAAAGTAAAGCCACAATTTTAGGCGTATCGTTTAACCCTCGGGCAAAACTAACCGCCCCTGCGCTGAGGAAATGACAGATATCTACTAGCTTTTGACTTTCAATTCCCCAAAAATTACCGACATATTGGCGATCGCAATTTTTAATAGTGTCGATACTAAATTCGCTATTCTGAGCAAACGCTACCTCGCTACCAACTGGAATCAATTCGGACTTATTACCGGCGCAGACACACCAGGCTTCCTTAATTCCTAGAGCAGTCCGACCATAGTGCAATAGGCTATATAAACCCAATCCTAAACCGATCGCAATCAAAGGACTTAGAAGTAAAGGAATAAAATAAGACTTGCCCAAAGCCGCAAAGTTAAGTTCTGTCCCAATAGCTGCCAATCCGGCTCCGGTTAAGGCACCTGTGATACCGTGAGTCGTCGAAATCGGAAACCCTGTTATCGTCGCCAGGATAACCGTTATTGCCGCCCCCAAAGCCACGGCGAGATGAAAAGAACCAGTATCGGCGATCGCATCCGGCACTAGACCTTTACCCGAAAAGCTTTTAAGCAGTGCCGTAGCAAATAAAACTGAACAGAGAGAACCGGCAAAGGTAGTGGCAGTTGCCCACCAAATAGCAACTTTATAGTTAGTTGTTTTGCTCCCAAATAGGGTTGCTACCCCTTTAAAATTATCGTTGGCACCATTAGCATAGGCCAGAAAAACCGTAGCGGCGAAAATAGCAAAAGTCCACATTGAATGATTACTGATTACTGATTACTGATTACTGAAGCTATGGCGATAACATATAGCGATCGCCAATTATGAATCGACTCTAAATAGCTCAGTGATGGGCAAAGAGCAAACCGATTAGATTATGCAAGCTTAAATCTTTACCCAACTTGAAAATTACTTCGTTGTCAATTGTCCATTGTCAATTTTCCATTAACTAACAGCAGTCGCCAGTAGTGCAGCATTCATCGTTACTGGTGTCGGTCAGATTATATTCGGACCCCTTGGTTTCTCGGGCATGACGCACCGCTTTAGTTTTACAGTTAAATTCTTCTGCGGATTCTAAAGGAATATTTTCATAGGGTTCGATGCCGATTACGTCACTACTATAGGGACTACAGCAGCTAGTCATAATCTTATAAGTCTTGTCGCATACCGCCATACGCTCGCCGCGACAAAAAACATGACCGTCATCATCAACCACCTGTTTCCAAGGTCCTTTATAGACTACAGACTGCTTGCGCTCCAAACATACGCCTTCTTTACCCTTGTAGGCTCTTACGGTCATCGAGCGGAACTCAACGCCATCAATTACCTGCCAGGGAGTCTCTTCTCGCTTGAGAATTTCTACGCCATAAAAGCCCGCTTCTTCAAACATTTTGAGAAACATGTCTTCCCTAAATGCCCCAGCAATACAACCACTCCACATGTCGGGGTCATTCATAATTTTGGCAGTGGGATCTTCGTCGCAGACGATATCTGAAATTACCGCTCGCCCACCTCGTTTTAAGACGCGGAAAATCTCGCTAAACAGTTGCTGTTTATCTTGAGGACGCACCAAATTCAGCACACAGTTGGAAATTACAACATCGACGCTATTCTCAGCAATTAAAGGCTGCTGTTGTCTGAGGCGATCGCATTCTGCTTCATAGGCACCAATCGTATCTACTGAATTAACCGGGTTAGCCTGTAACCAGGTCTCTAAAGCATCTAGAGGTAATTTTAAGTCTTGGATCTTACCCTTAACAAACTCTGTATTGCCATAGCCTAGCTTATCTGCCATGTCACCCTGATATTTGCGGGCGAGATCGAGCATCTCGTCATTAAAATCTACGCCGATAATTTTGCCCGATGCGCCCACTTTTTGTGCCAGGATATAGCAGTTTTTGCCCGCACCAGAACCTAGATCGACTACAGTTTCTCCTTCATTGACGTAGCGGGTCGGATCGCCGCAGCCATAGTCTTTGGCAATAATTTCTTCGGGCAGATTTTGCGTGTAGTTGCCCTCATATTCTGTCGGACAGCACAAGCTTGGCTGTTGTTGTCTCGCACCTTCTTGATATCGCGATAGTACCGCCGATTCGATATCATAATCTACAGCGTCAGACGTACTCAGCTGATTAGTTGCAATCTCAGTCACAGATAACTAAACCCCTCTACTTTACTGGTTTACTACAGATTAATTTAATCACTGAGAGCATCAACTCTATTTTTACGCAACAAAAATTACTTTATGATGATACTTTGTGATGATTTAATTGCTCAATCTGTAACCATATTTTGACAAGGATAAATGATATTTCACTGAGAAACATCTTTAAATTGTCTAAGCGGGAGATTCCGAATGCTGTAGTTTAAACCCAGAGGGCAAAATTCCTGGCTGTTGCTGCAAAATTAATTCGATTGCCTCTACGGACAATGGTTTTGCATAAAAATATCCCTGAGCGAATTCACACTTTAAGCTTTTGAGTCGCTGGGCTTGTTCGATGGTTTCTACTCCTTCGGCGATCGCATCCATCCCCAAATTGTGAGCTAGGCTGATAATAGTTTTGACAATTTCTAGACTCTCACGATCGCTATTAATATTTTTAATAAATGAGCGATCTATTTTGAGGTTATCGATGGGCAAGCGGCTCAGATAGCTGAGAGAAGAATAGCCCGTGCCAAAATCATCAATGCTCAGTTTAATCTGCCTTTGCTTGATGTCTTGCAGAGTCTGCTGGGTGTTAACCTCCGAAGAATCAATCAAAACTCGTTCGGTAATTTCGAGACGTAGACACTTGGGGTTAAGCTTAGTTTCGGCTAAGATGCGATCGATCTTCGAGATAAAATCTGGCTGCTTAAACTGCTGGCTGGCAACATTAACATTTACTTTCAAAGACTTAACATCGGGGCGGGATGGATAGAGTCGATGCCAGGTTGCCAAACGCTCACAGGCTGAGCGCAAAACCCAATCACCGATTTCGACAATCAGACCAGTATCTTCCGCTAGAGGAATAAATTCAGCCGGCGAAATTAAGCCCTGTTGGGGATGATGCCAGCGAATTAAGGCTTCAAATCCCGAAAGAATATTACCTGGCAGGGAAATTATAGGCTGATAGTACAGACTAAACTCTTGATTATCGAGAGCCAAACGTAAATCTCGCTCTAACTCCACCGCTTTGAGGTTTTGCACATACATTGCCTCGTCAAATATTTCGTAACTGTTTTTGCTCTGGCTTTTAGCACGATACATCGCAATATCTGCATCCCGAATAATTTCGGAGCTGTGATTGTATCGGTGAGAACTGAGAGCGATTCCAATACTAGCACCGCTAACAATACTATGCTCACCGCAGCTTAGGGGTTGTTTGAGCTTGCCTTGAATACGTGCTGCTACTTCGATCGCATCTTTGACCGAGCCAATACTATCGAGCAAGATTACAAATTCATCTCCTCCCAAACGAGCGACGGTATCGACTCCCCGGAGGTCTTTTTTGAGTAGCTGGGAAATTGCCACTAATAGCGCATCGCCAATGGAGTGCCCCAAGCTGTCGTTGATGGTTTTAAACCGATTAAGATCGATAAATAAAACCGCAAATAAATGTTGCTGGTTGCGCTTGCTGCGTTCGAGGGCGCGATCGATTCGCTCCATCAGCAGGGTTCGGTTGGGTAAGGATGTTAGGTTATCGTAGAGAGCATCGTAAATTAATTGCTGTTCGATCTTGCTACGTTCAGTAATCTCTTGTTGTAGCTTATCGTTAACCCCGGCTAGTTTCTGATTAGCGATCTTTAACTCTAGAGTCCGCTCCTGTACTCTCTGTTCTAGCTGCTGATTTAATAGATGTACTTGAGCCTGAGCCGCTTTTAAATCTAGCTGATTTTTGACCCTAATCAAGACTTCTTCTATTTGAAAAGGCTTGGTAATGTAGTCTAATCCTCCCACCTCAAAGGCTTTAACCTTATCTAAAGTATCGCTGAGGGCGCTGATAAAAATAATGGGGATGGTCTGAGTCTGGGGGTTCTGCTTGAGTTGCACGCACACATCATAGCCATTCATCCCCGGCATATTAATATCTAGCAAAATCAGGTCGGGAACTACCTTAGACACTGCTTTAAGCGCCACCGAACCATTTTTAGCACAGCGAACTTTATACCCCTGGCGCTCTAGGGTGTTAGATAAAACTCGTAAATTGTCAGCAACATCATCGACAACTAAGATTTGAGCTGGCTGGGTGGGTAAATTCATAGTCGGTAAAGTAAAAGCTAATAGTCGGTCGCTAGCTGTACCAGGCTCGTAATGCGATCAAAGTCAAAATTATCGACCAGATCTTGTAATGTTTGAGCCACTAACGGATATTCATTGACGATCGCCGCACTCAAGTTGGCAATTTCTTCTCGATCTAGTTCGGCGGCGGCAGATTCTAGCTGAGCTAACCATTCAGCAGACATGTCTTTTAGACTGACTTCGTCTGAGGTGGTTTTGGGTGTACATTCGAGGGCGGGGATAGTTTCCTGCTGTTCGTAAATATATTCCACACCCAAGTACTCGGCGATCTTGTCAAACATAATCTCCTGACGGAATGGCTTACGCATAAAATCATCACATCCGGCCGATAAAACAATTGCTCTTTCCTCCTCAAAAGTAGAAGCTGTTAAAGCAATAATATGAACCGCCTGACCTTTTAGGTGTGATTTGATGTATTTAGTTGCTTCATAACCATTCATGACCGGCATTCTCATATCCATCCAGATCAAGTGAGGTTCCCATTTTTGCCAGACGGAGATCGCTTCTTGCCCGTTACTCGCTTCTTTGACCTGAAAACCGACTGGTTCGAGCAGCTTAATGACTATCTGACGATTTTCCCAGCGATCGTCTACGACTAAAATGCGATAGATGGGGTGGGGATATTGAAGCGCGATAACTTTCTGCCTTTGCTTAACCGGTACGAGTTCGCTGGCGATCGCCTCTTCGGTGACAATCTGAAACCGAAAGACAGTTCCCTGATTTAGACGACTCGTAACCTCAATATCGCCTCCCATTAGCTGGACAAACTTATGGCTGATAGATAAACCCAAACCAGTTCCTTCCTCTGCTTTACGCCCTGAAGCAGTCTGAACAAAAGCCTGAAAGAGATGAGCTAATTCCTCTGGAGCAATACCCGCCCCCGTATCTTCCACTTCAAACCAAATGTTTAGGGGCTGAGCTTCGTCCGCTTTGACCCGGAGGGTTACTCCACCTTCGTCGGTAAACTTCAAAGCATTGTTGAGCAAATTAAGTAAAACCTGACGTAGTTTGCGTTCGTCAACGCGTAAGTGCTGGGGAACATTATCATGGCGTTCGAGAAATAACTGGAGATTTTTACTATCGGCCTTAAATTCCAGCATTTCAATGGTCGAATCGAGTAGCCGGTGGAGATCGAAACTGCTTGGCTGGAGAATGATTTGCCCCGCTTCAATTTTAGACATGTCCAGTACGTCATTAATCAAAGAGAGAAGATGTTCACCGCTGCGTCCGACCACCGCCAAATTTTCTAGCTGCTCTTGACTAGCCGATTTATCCCGCTGCATGATTTGAGTAAAACCCAAAATGGCATTTAGCGGAGTCCGTAATTCGTGACTCATGTTGGCAAGAAATGAACTTTTAGCTCGGTTAGCCACTTCTGCCACTTCTTTCGCCGACTCTAGCTCTCGAGTCCTTTCCTGAACTCGATCTTCTAGATTTTGGTTGGCAAACTCTAGGGCATTATTCGCCGCACTCAAGGCATCGTTAGCATAAATTTGTTCGGCAAAAGAATGCTGTAGCTGTTTCGCCATTAAGTTAAACGAATTGGCCAGAACGCTTAGTTCTTTAATGCCGTTGATATCTACCCGGCGTTCTAAATCGCCCCGAGCCAGAGCCTTACTCGCATCTCCTAGATCGCTTATTTGACTGGCAATCCAGCGCGAAATTCTAATGCTAAAGAGAGTAGAACAAACCAATAAAAACCCACAAAGCACGATTGTGTGACGAGTATTCGCATGAATTTCCGCCATAAAGTCCGCTTCGGGAATGACAATAGCGCTATTCCAGTTCAAACCATGGGCATCAGTAATAGAAGCAAGAGCCAAGAAATGCTGCTTGCCTTCAATTTCAAACTTAAAGGTTTGTAACCCCTTAAGCTGATGTTTGTTTGGGAGGTTCGCTATATATTTTGCCGTAGCGCTGGTCATGAGATTCTGACTCATGGTGCTGGGAATTGTCTTGGGTTTCCCCTCTTGCATCACAAAGGGTTGTTCAGCGGTAGAGGTCGCTACGAGTATGCCCACCGCATCGAAAACAAATGCCTGTCCGGTTTTGCCAATCTCTAAAGTTTTTAAAAAATTGCCGATTTGAGCAATACTCAGATCCGTAGCTAAAATACCGCGATATCGGCCAGAAGGGTCGTAATATGGTTGACCGAGGGTAATTGCTAGAGTAGGCGGATTGACCCAGGTATAAATATTCGTCCAGGCAGGTTTATTTGCCTCTTGAGGGACGCGATACCAAGGACGTTTGCGGGGATCGTAATTAGGAGATGAGTTCAAAAGTTTGCCCCGAGCACCATGAGCAGCAATCTCATAGGTTTGCAACGCCCCCTGGAAATCTGTTGCTTGGTAGCGGGTCGTACCATCGTCGTTAATTTCTAGTCCGATAAACTCGCCATCAACATTACCAAACTGAATGTAGCTCACAGTCTCAAAAATTTGGCTTTGCTGCCAAAAATGCCGCTCCATTGAGGTTAGGTCGGCAAAATCTAGCTGGTTTAAATCTAGAGCATTTTTATTTAATTGATTGATTTGGTGGGGAGCACCTAAATAATTTTTGAGGTGCTGTTCGATTCGCTCCTCAACTTCAAACATCAGTTGATTGGCCAAGTTCTCAATTGATTTTTGACTGTGCCTAAATGACAGATATCCCGTAATACTTACTGCTGCAAAGATTTGGAGTAAAAAAGGGACAATCAGAACTAAATGTAGTGGGGTTTTTGGTTCTACCTGCCTTTTGGAATCGTACATATAAATATCTGCCATAGAGTTGCTGGCGATCGCGCCCAAGACTAGCCCCTCGGTAGTCGAACCGGTAAGACAATCTGGTAGGCAAACCGCCCTAATCCATTCTGCCCAATTGCTCAGATGGAATACGCTTTTCTTATCTTCCTGATTTTTTGGCTTTAACTTTTCAAGATTGCTTCTAAGTCGGGCACCAGCATTAATAAAAGATTAAATTTCTTTTATTCTGATAAGTCCATATAATAAGACTTAATGTAACTTAACCTGTCGATCGGCAGTCGCTAGCAATGGACAGCAAATTTTTAAATCGTCTTCATAGTCCAGAACGTCCCGTACTCGTCCTTGATGGGGCAATGGGAACTAACCTTCAGGTACAAAATCTCACCGCCGCTGACTTTGGTGGGGAAGAGTACGAAGGATGTAATGAATATTTAGTTCACACCAAACCCGAAGCCGTCGCGATAGTGCACCGTGGCTTTTTAGAAGCGGGGGCAGATATTATTGAAACTGATACTTTTGGCGGTACCTCAATCGTTTTGGCCGAATACGATTTAGGAGATAAGGCTTACTACCTTAACAAAGCTGCCGCCCAACTAGCTAAAAACTTAGCTGAAGAATATTCCACGACCGAAAAACCCAGATTTGTTGCTGGCTCCATGGGCCCGGGTACGAAGTTGCCCACCTTGGGTCATATTGATTACGATACGCTGCTGGAAAACTACCGAGAGCAGGCAGAAGGTCTATATGATGGCGGGGTAGACCTATTTCTGGTCGAAACCTGTATGGATGTGTTGCAGATTAAGGCAGCACTCAACGGCATCGAAGAGGTATTTAAAGCTAAAGGCGATCGCCGACCTCTAATGGTATCGGTGACGATGGAACAGATGGGGACAATGCTGTCTGGTTCGACGATGGAGTCGGCTTTGGCGATCTTAGAACCATTCCCGATCGATATTCTGGGTCTAAACTGCGCTACAGGTCCCGACTTGATGAAAGAGCACGTCAAGCATCTATCGGAACACTCTCCCTTTGTGGTTTCCTGCGTGCCAAATGCGGGATTGCCCGAAAATATCGGCGGACAGGCTCACTATAAGCTAACCCCCGTAGCATTGCGAATGGCGCTGATGCACTTTGTCGAGGATTTGGGCGTACAAATTATTGGTGGCTGTTGTGGTACTCGTTACGACCATATCAAGCAGCTTGCTGAAGCGTCGATAGACTTGACTCCCAAAGAAAGACATCCCCATTACGAACCTTCTGCTGCCTCTATTTATAGTACTCAGCCTTACGAACAGGACAATTCTTTCCTAATTATCGGCGAAAGATTAAACGCCAGCGGTTCTAAAAAGTGTCGTACCTTACTCAATGAGGAAAACTGGGATAGTTTAGTCGCCCTAGCCAAATCTCAGGTCAAGGAAGGTGCTCATGTCCTTGATGTCAACGTCGATTATGTTGGACGAGATGGGGAAAAAGACATGCACGAACTAGCATCCCGTCTGGTTAATAACGTTACGCTTCCTTTGATGTTGGACTCGACCGAGTGGACCAAGATGGAGGCTGGGTTAAAGGTTGCCGGTGGTAAGTGTATCCTTAACTCCACCAACTATGAAGATGGCGAAGAACGTTTTTATCAAGTATTAGAACTGGCAAAAAGATATGGTGCGGGAATAGTTATCGGTACTATCGACGAAGACGGCATGGGACGTACTGCCGATAAGAAATTTGCGATCGCCAAGCGAGCTTATGATGCCGCCGTAGAGTATGGTATTCCTCCTCATGAAATATTTTTTGACCCCCTCGCATTACCCGTCTCGACCGGGATTGAGGAAGACAGAGAAAACGGCAAGGCGACAGTTGAAGCAACGAAAAGAATTAGAGAAGAGTTACCAGGCTGCCATGTTTTACTTGGTGTTTCTAACGTCTCCTTTGGTTTGAATCTCGCTGCCAGACAGGTACTTAACTCGGTTTTCTTACACGAGTGTATGCAGGTGGGTTTAGATTCGGCAATTGTTAACGCCAGCAAAATTCTACCCCTATCAAAAATTGATGATAAGCATCAAAAGATTTGCTACGACTTGATTTACGATAAGCGAGAGTTTGACGGTGATATCTGTACTTATGACCCCCTAGGAGAACTAACTACCTTATTTGCGGGCAAGAAAGCGAAAAAAGCCGAAGCAGTCGATAAAAATCTGCCCATTGAAGAACGCTTGAAACAGCACATTATCGACGGAGAAAGAATTGGTTTAGATGAAGCTTTAGATGAAGCTTTAGCTCAGTATCCACCGCTAGATATTATCAATACTTTCCTCCTAGACGGCATGAAGGTAGTGGGAGAACTATTTGGTTCTGGACAAATGCAGCTTCCTTTTGTACTGCAATCAGCCCAAACGATGAAAGCAGCGGTAGCGCAACTCGAACCCCATATGGATAAAGAAGAAGCAGATGACCGAGGTAAAGGAAAGTTTGTTATTGCGACGGTTAAAGGAGACGTTCACGATATTGGTAAAAACCTCGTCGATATTATTCTGTCCAATAACGGTTATAAAGTAGTCAACCTCGGCATCAAACAGCCCGTCGAAGCAATTATTCAAGCCTACGAAGAACACCAGCCAGACTGTATTGCCATGAGCGGTTTGTTAGTAAAATCTACCGCATTCATGAAAGATAATCTCGAAGTCTTTAATGAGAAGGGAATTACCGTTCCCGTTATTCTTGGTGGTGCGGCTTTGACTCCTAAATTTGTCAATCAAGATTGTCAAAATACCTACAACGGGAAGGTAGTTTATGGTAAAGATGCCTTCGCCGATTTGAACTTCATGGATAAGCTAATGCCAGCTAAGGCAGAAGAAAATTGGGATGATATTCAAGGATTTTTGGATGAAGTAGATGATTCTCCAGTCGAAGAGTCTAATGGACAAATGCCCTTTGATGGCGAAGACCGCGATAAAATCTTTCTGGATGAGGTAAGTAAACCAGCCGCCCCTCTCGTAATTGATACTAAGCGTTCGGAAGCCGTAAGTTTAGATATCGAACGCCCTACTCCTCCTTTCTGGGGAAGCAAGATTCTAGAACCAGAAGATATTCCTCTCGACGAAATATTTCCCTATCTCGACCTACAGGCTCTATATGTGGGACAGTGGCAATTCCGCAAACCCAAAGACCAATCACGAGAAGACTATGATGAGTTCTTGGCGCGCAAAGTCGCTCCTGTTTTAGAGGAATGGAAACAGCGAATCACGACGGAGAATCTCCTCCATCCTACGGTTATTTATGGCTACTTTCCCTGTAACGCCGAAGGCAACACCCTATATGTATACGAAACCACCGATAAAGAATTTATCAAACCGATTACTTCGTTTGAATTTCCCCGTCAGAGTTCCGGCAAACGTCTGTGTATTTCGGACTTCTTTGCCAGTAAAGAATCGGGTCAGATCGATGTCTTCCCCATGCAGGCGGTGACAGTAGGGGAAATTGCAACTGAATATGCCCAAAAGCTATTCCAAGCCGATAACTACACCGAGTATCTCTACTTCCACGGAATGGCGGTACAAATGGCAGAAGCCCTGGCTGAATGGACTCACGCCAGAATCCGTAGTGAGTTGGGTTTTGAAGCTGAAGAAGCTAGCAGCATCCGCGATATTCTCCAACAGCGTTATCGTGGTTCGCGCTATAGCTTTGGTTATCCTGCCTGTCCAAATATTGAAGATCAGTTTAAACAGCTAGATTTATTGGATACTAAACGCATCAACATGTATATGGATGAAAGCGAACAGCTATATCCTGAACAGTCTACGACGGCGATTATTACCTATCACCCTGTAGCTAGATACTTCAGTACTTAAATAAACACAAAACATTATTTTATTCGAGGCGGGTATTAAACTCGCCTTTTTCATTTTTATTACTGATGCAGCAAGTTCAAGTGTAAGCTTTCCGCTGCGGAAAAGTTATGATTCTTCTGTACATTAACTAATTAAGTGTCATCCTAACAAATTAATGTCGTCGAAGATTTAGTAGTCTCAAACCCTTGCCAACAAAAGACTTATACTTAATTATCTTGATTGTCTCGCTTCAAAACAGCTACAAGGTATATTAACAAATTAGCTGTCACTTACCAGAATATTAACAAATTAAGTGTCGCTTTCGCTTTAAGCGTTTGTATCGGCTCTTTGATCTTAATTAACAAATTATTCGTCGTTTTGATTGCATAATACTTATATGTTTTAATTGCACATAAGCGTAAAAAATGTTGGATTCTATGGAAGAAAATAATTCGCCAACAGAACAGGAGCAAAATGAAGTCGTTGCCGAACTAGATTTGGAAGCGCGAAAGTGCGGTCTCGGGGGTTTCCCTCATAAGCAACTTTCGCAAGAAGCGTGACTAAAATTAGAGGTCATTCAGACTTTGCTCGAACCATGCGATCGCATCACCTATGGTAAAAAGTTAAAAGCAGCAGCAGAAAAGCTGGGTAAATCGAAAAGAACTGTTCAAAGATTAGTTAAGAAGTGGGAAGAGGATGGTTTGAGTGGAGTGGCTCAAACCAAACGTGCGGATAAAGGAAGTCACAGAATTAATGGTGAGTTAGAGAAATTTATCCTCAATACCTACGAAAACGGGAACAAGGGAAGTAAGAGAATTACGCGAAAGCAAGTTTACTTGAGAACTAAAATCAAGACTCAGGACTTGGGTCTGAAAGCTCCTTCTCATATGACTGTATATCGAGTACTGAAGCCGTTAATAGAGAGAAAAGAACAAGCGAAAAGTATTCGTAGTCCTGGTTGGAGAGGTACACAACTATCAGTTAAAACTCGTGCGGGACAAGATTTGTCGGTAGAGTACAGCAATCACGTATGGCAATGCGACCATACTCGTGCTGATGTATTGCTAGTAGATAAGTATGGAGGACTCCTCGGTCGTCCTTGGCTGACCACTGTTATTGATAGCTATTCCCGTTGCATTGTAGGAATTAATTTAGGCTTTGATGCTCCGAGTTCTCAAGTGGTCGCCTTAGCTCTACGCCATGCTATTTTACCTAAGAATTATAGTGCAGAGTACGAGCTACATGAAGAATGGGGAACTTATGGTCTACCCCAGCACTTTTACACCGATTGCGGTAAAGACTTCCGTTCTAATCATCTCAATCAAATCGGGGTGCAGCTAGGCTTTGTATGTCATTTGCGAGATCGACCTAGCGAGGGTGGTATTGTCGAACGCCCTTTTAAGACTCTCAACACGGAAGTATTCTCTACTTTGCCAGGATATACGGGATCTAATGTACAGGAACGTCCTGAAGATGCAGAAAAAGAAGCTTGCCTGACTTTGAGAGACTTAGAAAAACGAATTGTTCGCTACATCGTCGATAACTACAATCAGCGTCTCGATGCGCGAATGGGAGATCAAATCAGATTTCAACGGTGGGAGTCGGGTTTAATTGCTGCACCAGATATTCTTTCTGTCAGGGATTTAGATATCTGTTTAATGAAACAAGCTAGGCGCAGGATACAAAGGGGTGGCTATCTTCAGTTTGAGAACATAATGTATCGCGGAGAATATTTAGCTGGTTATGCAGGTGAGACAGTGATTCTGCGTTACGAACCAAGAGATATCACCGAAGTCTTAGTTTATCGCCAGGAAAATAACAAAGAGGTCTTTTTAGCGCGGGCTTTTGCTCAAGATTTGGAAACTGAAAGTATTGCTTTAGATGAGGCGAAGGCTAGTAGTCGGAAAGTGCGAGAAGCAGGAAAGACTATTAGCAATCGTTCAATTCTGAACGAAATACGCGATCGCGATTTATTTACTCCACCAGATAAGAAAACTCGCAAGCAAAGACAAAAGGAGGAACAGGCTATGTACTTTCATTGATCTCAGTTTAGATGACAATCGCACGTCCAGATCTAACTAAAAGGTTCGGAGGGTTATATCTACCATAGACTCAACCCAAAGTCGATATCTCAACCCTCCAGTTGTAGAGTTCGACAGTGCTGTAAATCATGGGCATCTTGTTTATTATTTTCATCTAATAAACACAAATCCCGTATTTCGTAAATTTCCAATCTGTCAGAGCGAATATTATAAATTGCTTGTTGTAAGTTTGAAGCATTTGAAGCCAGAGGATGGGAAAAATAATCTACGGCTCGAATCAAAAAATCTTTGTTGTAGGGAATTATTACTTGGCGATTGGTGTTTGTTTTCTTTTGAATTAAATTAGCCACCATTCTTACTCGCCACTTTCCAGGAGCAATTTCTTCGGGGCGATCTATTCGCTTAATAATTAACTGTGCTGATATGGCTTCTCGTGGAATATTGGAGAAAATTTCTCTGGGTGTAATAGAAGCAATTTCCCTCAGAAAAGCAGGGCGAAAGTCTTCCGAGAGGGCAAAGCTTGCCATCCAACTGCTTGTACTGACTTTTTCACTACTTCCTTGCTCTGTGGCGATCGATATACCTAGATCGGGAGTTGGTTGCGATACATCCTTAATCGTTTGGGGAGGAAGTTTTCCCGACCAATTAAACATTAGAATCGAGACTTTACTAACGAATTGCTGAATAACGTCTGGATCTCTTTCTAGGTCTTTAATATTATCAACTTTTTTTCCGTTAATTAACTGTACGAAGGTAGGGGGCTTTCTCAAATATAGTTGACGAATTGAAAGCCCTTGCAGAATTAATAAAGCTAAAGTTAATATATGCAAACTCAAGGTGGCGATCGCCAAAATACTTAAAAGACTTACTTTTTGTTTTTGCTGTGTTTTTTTTAGTAGTCGTACCATTTAAAAAACTCTCGAAAATAAATTTATCTAGTCCAAGGTGCTGCATTACTAATACTATTTAAGATTGCGAAACCTCCAGCGGAAGAAAGTAATAAAGATAAGATTGGGGCTAAAATTCCCAGAAAGATTGTAAACCACAATAAATCAGGATCTGCATTGAGATCCTGAGCGGGACCATTAATAATTGCAGTAGAAGCTGAGACAGCCATAATATTGAAAGAAATTTTGGCAATTCCTAAAGCTAAAAATCCAGTCATCCAAGCAAAAATTGGCTTGGCAGCCACAGGCAACAGAGAACCGCCCACAGCTAAAGGTCCTAAAGTTGCTATCAATAACATTGTTGCTTCTAGTAAATTTTGAAAGGCATACTGTGAGGAGATTAAAAAGTTTTTAGTCATCGTTTGTGTTGTAGAGCCTAACAATGCGTTGAATGAATTTTCCGATAATATTCTTGTACCAAAAGCAGTTTGATTTACCTTGTTTTCTAATCTATATATCCAAGCTTGATTGCCATATAAAAATCTATATTCACGCCAGAGAGGCTCTATTTTTTCCTTAGCTTTAAGAAAACATTGATTTTGCTGTTCGCCAGTTAGAGATTGGCAGGAACGAAGTAAAGAACCAGCTATTTCTTCTCCCACAGCCATATTTAAGGCTTGCTGATAAGTTTGGTTAGCATCTGCTGCTAACACTACTTGTTGATTAACTGTATCGATCGCATTGCGGACTCCCAAAGTCAAGCTAGATAATACGCTTCCTTGACCTGAATTATTTAAGAGAATAACTACGATAAATGGCCAGATTAAAGATGAAACGGGTCGAGAATAATTATAATCAATAACATCTTTGAGCCATTGAACCATAAAAAATAAAAGAGTACCGACTGCAAAGAATATTCCCAAGTTGGCGATCGCACTATATAAACCACCACCCAAAACGTCATCCCAAAGCCTATCAATTGATTGTGCAACAGCTTCGCTCGCAGCAATTCCATCTTCCGTAATTGTGGAAGC
>JBCBIN010000026.1:0-16996 GCA_038524555.1 Cyanobacteria bacterium J06623_7
ATTTTTCCCAATTAACTGCTTTTTATAACAGTTAATTGGGAAAAATAGGGGAGCAATTTACCGTTAAAATTTAAATATCGGTTATGGAAACACATTCAGTCTCTAATTCCCACGGTTACAACTTGTTCGTGCAACACTACGCTAATAATCTATATCATTTGAAAATTGTCGATCCAGAACAGCAGCTACATCAATTTGAAGGGATTTACCCCACCCCTCAAGCAGCGATCGCCAAGGGTCAGTCGGTAATTGAAAACTTTATTTTTTGGCGTAGCCAACTGGCAAAAAGCTAATCGAGCCTTAGTTAATCGATTGAAGGGTTAGTCATTATAGTCGCCATCACTAAAGTATAAATCTGTGATGGCGATCGCAGTTTAAGAGTTTTATTTCTGGTTAAACTTTATTTATCGATTACGAAGGTAAAAGAGATGAAAGTAGCTGACAATGATGTAGAACGCCCAACAGTAGAGCCCAAAACTACTCGCTCTAGATTTCATTACAAACCGATATCCTCGGCAGAACTATATCTGACGATCGCTTTATCTACTTTTATTGGCATTGGGGTGTTCCTCGCTACTGTAATTAGTCCCCAAACTGAAAGTGCTACGAGCCAGATGCTGCAATCTAATATCGAGGCAGATGCAAATCTTACCGTCCTGACAGTTAAATAAACTAGGTTGAAAGTTAAGCTTACAGTCAACTGTGGTGATCGCCTTAATCGACGAAGCCTCGTTCCTGGAGGAGCGCCTCAATTTTCGCCTGATGCCGCGTTTGCCACTGGTCTAAAGTTTCTGTTGCTTCTTGTTGGGTTCTGGCTAAAGCAATTTTGTAGACATCTTCTTGCTGGGCACTGGGAATAACGGCAATACCTTCCTCATCGGCAACAATAATATCTCCTTGATGAACCTCAACGCCACCACAGTTAATCGGTTGCTTTAAGCTACCCAATTTTGTTTTGACTCCCGGTTTGGGCATAACTCCGCGGGCGAATAACGGAAACTGACTCTCGCGGACTTCGGCAACATCGCGAATTACCCCATCAACAATAAAGCCAGCAATTCCTCGGCGTTGGGCGATCGCACAGACGTTTCCCCCAGACATGGCGTAGTCGAGAGTTCCTGACTCAACCACAATGATTGACCCCGGTGCCGCTCGATAGATCGCCCCATGGAGCATTAAGTTATCTCCTGGATGACACTTTACGGTATACGCCATACCGGCAATACGGGGTATCGGTTGCCAAACAGCCTTGATGCCAATGTCCATAAACTGTTCTCTGGGCAAACCATCGGCATAAGCAGTAGGAGAGATGGCGCAAAATCGATCTAAATTAGTCATGGAGTAATAATCTCACGGCAAGAGTCAAAAACACTATACATAAACCATACACAACCACGTATTGTTATCAGTTTCTCGCCCCCTAATCTCCCGAGTTAATAAAAAATATCGGCAGGATCGGCGGTACGCAGTTTTTTTATCGCGATCGCGCCAGAAATAACGCACATCAAAATATTTAAGCTAAACACCTGTAGGGCAATACCAAGATTCATCGTGACGGGAAGTTCGATAAAGTTAGTCATGAGGTAATAAATTCCAAAAGAGGCTAGATAGCCGGGAATAAAACCCATTACCGCCAAAATTAATGATTCTTGCAGCACCACGAGGGATAAGTCTCGATCTCTATAACCCATTGCTTTGAGGGTGGCATATTCGGGTAGATGCTCGCTAACGTCGGTATAGATTACCTGATAGACAATGATGATGCCGACCACAAAACCAATCGCCGCACCAAAGTTAAGCACCTTGCCTTCTGACCAAGTAGCAACCTCATCTTTTTCTGCCTGGGCTAATTCTGCCGGGGTTACCACCTTGATGTTTTGGCTGAGATTCTGCTGTAAACCTTGAATTACCGTCTGGGGATTGGCTCCCGGTTCGAGAGTAATTACTCCTAAGGAAACCTCGTCTAATTTTTGGGCACCGCTAATCTGTCCGTAATTCCAATCGCTCATAATGGCTACGGCATCGTAGTAGAAAGTGCTGCCTAAATTAAATAAGCCCAGTACCGTGACGCGGCGATTATTGACCAGACTGGAAACTCTGCCCTCCTCGGTAAATAGCTGGGGAATCTCTCCCGATTCTGATTTGGAAAGGCGATCGTATAGAATGCCCCCAGGAATGGAAAGTAGGTCTAGCTGTTGGTTAACTTCGGTCAGGTTAAAGATGGGCTTGTGGGGGTTGAAAGCAATAATTTGCATGGAAGATGATTTTATTTTGCTCTTGTCTTCCTGGGCGTTTAATAAATCCGGGTTGACCCATCTACCAAAGCCGACGTATAGAGGTTTGACATCAGCTACTCCGGAGACTGCATCCGCCTGGTATAGATATATGTGTGGAAACTTACTATCGCGAATATTATCAGCATAGGTAGAAATAAGATACAGATCGCCGTTAAGACTTTCCGGCAGCAAAGTCACCCCATCAAACAGCATTCCCCGCAAACCTAGCTGAGTGAAAATAAGAATAATGGAAAAGGCAACTCCCAAAATTGCCACCAGTAAACGAACTTTTTGGTGAGATAGCTGTAGCCAGGCTACCGGAGTTCGGCGCAGATAGGCTGTAACTCGGCGGTAGGCGGTAAGAATCGATTTCATGATGATGGGTAGAGAAACATTGTGACGGCGATGAATTTAGCTCTTACTATCTATTTCGACCCTGACTTTCATATTCGTTAGACCTGCTACCTTCTGGCTATCTGCCGAATCGATGCGAATTTTTACCTCAACAATCCGTGAATTTTCGTCCTGAGTGGGATCTTGCGAACTTGAGGATAATTGTTTGGTTCCTACCTGCAAACCTAAATGTTCCACGGTGCCCCCAAGCTCCCCCACAAACCCGCCGTACTCACTGCTAATGGTGGCTGACTGCCCAACTTTGACCTTAGCAATGTCCGTTTCATAAACTTCGGCGATCGCATACATTTCATCCGTTCGACCGAGTTCGACTATACCCTGCTGGGTGTTTACCTGTTCGCCCACGCGAGTATTAATCCGCAAAATCTGTCCGGCAATGGGCACTTTCACTTTCGTATCTTCTAGATCTGCCTCCAGGCGCTCGACGGCAATAGCGGCTTTCTCTAGCTCTATTTCTGCCACCCGCACATCAACCGGTCTGACTTCCTGTAGCCGGGCGAGGTTTTCTCGCTCTTGGTTTATTTCTTGCCCGAGACTCTGTTTAGTATTGTTGAGCTGCGCCTGTCTCTCTCTTAAGGCCGCTTGAGCCAGATCTAGCCCTTCTTGTGCCTGGTCTAATGCTTGCCGACTAACTGCACCCTGTTGCTGGAGAGTTTTTTGGCGTTCGTAGTCGATCTGTGCCTGTCGTAATCGAGCCTCCGTTGAAGCGATCGCCGCTTGTCTTTCTAAAGACTCATTTCGTAACCGGGCTTGCAAACGGGAGATATTAGCTCTTTGAGCGGCCAACTCTGCCTCTTTGCTCTCTCCTGCCTTGACCTGCCCTAACCTTGCCTGGGATAACTCTACCTCTTTGGCTGCCTCAGCTAAATCTCGCTGACGATTTTCATAGCCCTGAAGAATGGCAATTACCTGTCCTGCTTGGACGCGATCGCCCTCTGTGACCAAAATTTGATTGACGCGACTGTCTTCGGCATTGGCTACCGAAAGTTTAATCACCTCTCCTTTAGGAGTCAATTTACCTAAGGCTACCACTTGGAATAGCGGCTGAATTTCCGCTTGATCTGTCTTTTTATCCGGCGATTGCGCTTGAGAATGAGTATTACAGCCGGAGGCAAGCAGTAATAGGCTCAAAACAACTCCGCAGCGCACAAAATATCGGGAGCAACTCATGTTCCGGGGACTAATAAATTTGTTGAGACTTTTATTGTTGTTTGAACCAATCAACTCGTGCTATTTAGGCTTGGGACTCCTCTAGGCTTTTGCTTTTAATCTCGAGAACCCATACTAACAAATTCCTTTGAGATACTGCATCGAACCAATCGTCTTTTGCTCTCCCGGGCATAAGTTCTACCTATCAAACCTAAAAATAAGTTGTATCCAAATCGGCTAAATATTGCGTTAACTTATTGGTGTACAAACAAAAGATAAGTAGGGGATATCAGAACATGACGTTCTTAACTCAAAAACCTCAACAGCAAGTCTTAAACCCATTGAGATCGCTTCGGCAGTGGCTCGACGGTGTAGAGATCGAACGAGAACAGACTGCCAGAAGAATTGTGCGATTAATTCCTGCTCAGTGCCCTTTAGCTAGAGACATTAAGCTATTTGATCGGGTTGTGCTCAGCATCCCTCCACTATGCAAACTCAATCCTCTATACGAACAGTTAATCGGCTTGAGGTTTCGTGCCCTCTGTTTTTTGGCAGACCGCTGTGGCGAAGATATTACGCCCTACTGTTCTTAGACTAGTCTTACAGCCGTTTTTAATTGAATAGAATCCGTTGAATATTGATTAGATATCAGCTAATCAGCTTTTTAAACATTCACTATCAAGCAAAAACAATAAAATTATACTTAGATTTAGCAAAACCGCATTCGGAGAAGCTTTTGATGGTTGCAAAAAATCTATCTTTGGTTAGATATTGCTATTTTGTCTGGCTTTTGTATCATGCTTGACTTTAAAGCAGATTGTCTTGCCATAAACTAGAGCAATCATTCGTTAAAGTATCGTAATGCCAGAAGGAAAGTTTACTAGTCAAGCAGATCGAACCTCTCTCGCCAATCCGGTTGAGGGCAGAATTTATCTCAAAGCCGCCCTAAATAAGGGTAGCGAGCAAGATTTATTAGAAGCATTACATGACATCATCGATAGCTTAAACGATGCGGAGGATGAAAGTAGTGAAGTTTTCTCCTTGCCTCTGTTAAAGGCAGCATAGAAGTTGGCATTCATAACTTTGCATATTAGATACACTGATCGATATCCCGAGCGCATTCTTTGCAGATGGTGCTAGTTATAAGGAGCATCTACCTGTAAAAGAGCGTCAATATCTCCGGCAACAATTTTCTCCAAGTTGGCAGAGATTTTAGCAATTTCCCAATCCTACCAGGCAAGTTTTAGAAGTTGGGAGATCGTTTCTTCGCTGAACCTCAATCGGATAACCCGAGCTGGATTGCCCCCAACCACACTATAGGCAGGAACGTCTCTAGCTACCACCGATTTAGCCGCCACAATTGCGCCATCACGAATTTTAATTCCTGGCATAATGGTTGTTTCGTAGCCTAGCCAAACATTATTACCAAAGATATAAAAAGGATAGCTAGAGCACCCGGAAGCTTGATGATTAGCACCGTTCATAATAAACTTTACCCCTCTAGCTAGGGAACAAAACTTACCGATAATCAATTTGTCTCGGCTAAATGGATAGTGATATAAAACATTGCGTTCAAAATTTTCTGAGTCTTCTGGATCGCCGTAGTAAGTATAGTCGCCGACAATAATCTTGGGGTTGCTGATCGTATTTTTGATAAAACAGACTTGAGGAAATCCCGGCAGGGGGTGTTTATCATGGGGATTGGCACCGTACAAATTTAAACCTCTCCCTTCATGCTATTGGTATAGTTCCATAACTTTGTCGATCTTCAGGCGAGATCGCACTTCTAAATTAAGATGAGAAGTATGTCCTAACTCAAAATGTTGGGCAGCGGCACAGCCGATCATCGCCGCATTATCGGTACAGTACTTGAGCGGGGGAAAATATACTTGCAAACCATGTTTATCCGCAGCAACCGTGAGATACTTCCTCAATCCACTATTAGCCGCTACACCACCGCCGATAGTAATTTTGTCTAAGTCGTTATCCAAAGCACACTTAACGCTACGTTTAGTCAGCACCTTAGCTACGGTATGTTGGAAACTAGCTGCAACATCATTGACGGGGATTGCCCCCTCTTGCTCTAGTTTTTGTGCGAGCCGCATCACGGCGGTTTTCATGCCGCTAAAGCTAAAGTCATAGGGATGATACCCTCTGCCATCGGGTAGAGAAATTCTGCCTTCTGGTAGGTCATAGGCTCGAGGATTACCCTGGTTCGCCAGGCGATCTATTACCGGACCTCCTGGGTAGCCTAAGTTTAACAGTCGCGCGACCTTATCAAAAGCTTCTCCTGCCGCATCATCTCGGGTAGAACCCAGCAATTCGTATACCCCGTAATCTTTAACGTGAATACTGCTGGTATGTCCTCCTGATACTAAAAGACATAAGAAAGGTGGCTGTAGTTCTGGTTGTGCTAAATAAGAAGCGTAAATATGTCCTTCAAGATGATGCACTCCCAAAAATGGCTTATTATAAACCATGGCTAAAGTCTTGGCGGCTGCCATTCCCACTAGCAACGCACCCACTAAACCCGGAGTACAGGTACAGGCGATCGCATCTATCTCATGCCAGCTTATTTCTGCCTCAAACATCGCCTCTTCGATACAGGGATTGATGATTTCTAGATGCTGTCGTGAAGCTAATTCGGGCACAACTCCACCATAAGTTTTATGCAATTCGATCTGCGAAGAAACAATACTACTCAAAACTTGACGATTCTTTACGATAGCCACCGCAGTTTCGTCACAACTTGTTTCGATCGCTAAAATTGTAGCCATCCTTTGATAAATTTATCTATTAGTTAGCGTCTAGAATATTATCTTGGCGCTTTTGTATAAACACAATAATTATCTGTCACAAAAGGAAACATATTCATGAGAAGGTTGTTTGCTTTAATCTTAGTATTTACGCTGTGGTTTGGTTTTGCACCTACGGCTAATGCTGATGAAGTAGCAGGTTTGACTCCCTGTGGAGAAAATCCCGCCTACATCCAAAAAGCTAAAAATTTCCGTAACACTACTGGAGATCCTAATTCTGGTCAAATTAGAGCCGAACGCTATGCTGAAGCTCTTTGTGGCCCCGAAGGATATCCTCATTTAATCGTCGATGGTCGCTGGTCACACATGGGAGATTTCTTTATTCCTAGTGTGATGTTTTTATATATCGCTGGCTGGATTGGCTGGGCTGGTCGTTCCTACCTCATTGCGGTTAGAGACGAAAAGAACGCCGAAATGAAAGAAATTGTCATTGATGTTCCTTTAGCTATTAGCAAAATGCTGGCGGCGTCTACCTGGCCCCTACTGGCATTTGGCGAATTCACAGGCGGCAAATTGATTGCGAATGAATCAGAAGTTACTGTTTCACCGCGATAGACCGCATTTTTTACTATTTCACAGGAGGATACTATGGGAGACTTACAAAAGTTTCTTTCTACTGCCCCAGTTTTAATTATGGCTCTGCTAACATTTACAGCAGGGATTTTGATCGAATTTAATCGTTTTTATCCCGATCTATTGTTCCATCCCCTCAGTTAAAGTAGCTGCTTTAGCTTGAGTTAACTTAACTTAATTGGATGTCGATTGTTGGTAGAGGTGCTAAAAATTTACATCCTGCGGCTGTGATTAATCGCTAAATTAATCGCAGTTTTTTTGCGCAATGATATATTACTAGCTACCTACAGAATCTAGACGGGGATTCCAGCGCGATCGCAATTCTTCTATATGCATGTTTTGCCGCTTTTTCTGCAAATGCCGGGGGCTGTTTTCAATTGAGAGAGATGATGGTAAAGCGTCCTCGCCGTATGCCGACAGAATGAAAGCATAAATTTCTTCATAGCTTGGATAAAATTCTGATTGCGCTAGTTGCGGCAGATGTTGCTTCAGAGTGGTAGTAAAGATACTGCTTCCATCATCAAAAAACCTTTCTGTCGTAGCGCCAAAATTTTCGTAGGCATAAAAATATAAATCTTGGGTCGAGCGGTCTGCCACCCAAGATGCATATGCCCAATATTCGCTAAAGGTACCAAATTCATTTGCCGAGCGCATCATTAACTTCAGCCAGTGTTCGTCCGACTGATAGTAGTTGTTCACCTGACGGGCAAAAGATTGCAGATGCTCTTGTTTAAACCACATGTGATGGGGAATAAAAGTGCCGGCTATATCCTTTAGAGGCTCGACCTTTAACACCTGCCGGATCCAGTCTTGCCACTGGGCCACAATTTTACCGTTGCCCCAATCTTGATGCTGTAAGAGAGCAAAAGCATGATTTAGCCGAGCATCTTGCTGTTCGACCAAAGGCCAGCTAGCCACCGGGAGCAAATCGCTATCCCAAACCATGTACCATTCACTGAGAGATTTAATTCTCTCAAAGGCTCCCAACTTCAATAATTGTTGGTAAAACCAGCCTGGAGTGTATAGAGATTTACCCAAGTCTAATTCGGCACATATTTTGGCCTTAGTTAGAGCAGGAGAATCAAAAAAATTTTCCTCCGGGTATAGCTGAAGCTGGGGAACGGACCACCCCATGGACAATCTAGCTAACTGCTGGACTTGCTCTTGGGGTGCGATCAGATGAATGGTCTGGGGTTGATAGCGGATCGTAATCCCTTCTAAGACGGCTCTGGTATTCCAGCATACGCGGTAGAGAGGAATTAGAAAATCATATTCTAAAGACATTGCGACTCAAAAGCGATTTTGTTTGCTTAGCGTTGCTGGATCTAGGTATGATTCCTTTGTTTTTGCTTGATAATAAATGTTTAAAAAGCTGATAGCTGATAGCTATAAACAAATTACTGTTGAAATTCATACTTTAAGTCAGCAACGCCGCTTGCTTTTAGTTTACACAGCCGATAGAGGTTGTGAGTCAACTAACGACTCTACCGGTGCATGGGCAACAGTAGAGGGATCTTCTAAGCCAACATCGCTACAGTGGGGTTCGATACCCAAACCTTTACGGGGGTATTCGAGGCAAATTGCCTGATATTCAGCCACTGCTGCATCTAATTCCTCACGGGTCAAAGAATTGAGATAGCCACATTGACCAATTTCTCCTTTGGGTAAAGGTGCGGCTAAATTGCCACCGCGCTTCTCATAGATTTTTTGCTGCGATGCCCACAGAGTATCAGTTCTCAGCATAATATCGTGCCAGAGACTCAGACCAAAAGAGCTAATCAAGTTCATGATTCGCTTAAACTGGGATTCTGGCAGCCAGTCTAGCTTGTATGCCAAATAGGCTCCAAAACCCATGCCGATGGCCACTGCATGTCCGTGTAGTAAACCAGCCTCAATTTCAAATCCTGGCGACCAGGTATGACCGTAGGCATGAGGACGACATTGGTGAGTTTCGTAAAGGTTATCGTATTCTGCCGCGACATAACTACGCAGCGCCGCACCGAGAATTCTTTGAGAAAGGGTATCGATCTCAGAATTTACTTCGCAGTCTACCGTCCCAAAACGAGTTTCAATTAGTTGGGCCTCTGCCTGTTCTAACATCTCGAATAGCTCTGCATCCTTGGTTACTGCCATTTTGACGATTTCAATAATGCCGTGACGCAACCATCCCTCGCGCAGGGTTTTAAAGAAAAAGCGATCGGTAATTGACAGAACGGGAGGATGATAAGCCCCAAACAGATTCTTGTAGCCAAAGCCATCACAGCAGGTACGAGGAGAAGGACCCGCGTCAATGCCGGCAACAATTGAGGTAGAGAGCATGATGTAGGGAGTATTGCGATGATATAGAGCACATGCCAGTCCGCCGGTATCTGCTAGTACCCCACCACCAACAATCAAGACGGGTTCGTTACGGGACACTCCCAAATTCTTAAAATCACCGAGCATTTTCTCGACAGTGTAGATTCCTTTATCCACCTCCATTGCTCGATATACCAGCTTTTTTAACTCAATGCTGTGGTAATCGAAGTAGTGCTTTAGCTGTTCGCCAAAGTAGCGATCGACGTTTTGGTCTACTAGGCAAACACAGCGTCCGTGAGACACATACATATCTCGCAACATTAGCTGTTCGGGATTGAGAGAATGGTCTACCACTCTAATTGAAGTGAAGGTGCTTGACCTCATGACGGCTTCAATTGTGGAATCATCTCCAGTGCTTTCAACATAGCCACGACTCTCGCGGTAATTGGAGGTGGGATAGATGGCATGAGGATTAGACTTTACTAAACTTTCTGCCAAACTTTGATAGAATTCTCCTTCCCTGCCGTGCTTGAGATAGTTAATGAGCTTGATGCTGCTTAACTTTGAGGTGTGAATCTGGTTACTAAAATCGTACCAAGTTTGTCCTTTATGCTCGTCGAAGGCGGCGATTAGTTCTGCCAGCAGACCAAAGAAGTTGCTCAGAGATAGATTTAAACAACTTCGAAGTTTTCGACAGGCAGATAAACCTTTAACAGCATTAACTTCGGCGAACTCTACTCCCAACTCTTGAGAAAAAGCTGGACTATCAATTAGTGCTAGTAAGAGACTTTTAAATTGCTTGCTATGGCAAATAGCTTCTACAGCCTCTTCCAAGTTTTCACACGCCAGAGGTTTACAGTCAAGCTCAGAAATAAAAGCTCGAACTGCCGAGGTAGTCTTTGTCATTATTTATTCCGAAAGAAACGGTATGGAAAAATTATTAGGGCCGTGCAACTCCCTGCTTGATTTACAAATTACCATAATTGCTACAAAAAATTAAGAAAAACTGTAAAAAAAGTTTTTGAGAGACAATTTATGGTAGTCGCGGATACACTTTTTCTGTGGTTGTATCCAAAGCGCAATTAATCAATTCTTGTCGATAAAACTTGCATCAAGATATTACAGACTCACAACATTGACCGAGCAAGGTATTACTTAGGTGCGATGTCTGCTAGAAAAATATCTAAGGTAACGAGAAGAATATTTTAGAATAAACGCTTAACGTCCTTGTTTATCGTACCTAATTATTACACTATGTAAAAAAAATATTCCGTATATTCAACTAGAGCGCGACAATAGATTCTCTTAAGCTTAGATATAACAAGCAATCAAGCGTTTTTTTAGTGCCAAATAATATTTTATTAAATTATCTCAAGGTAGTTTTTTATACTGGATAGAATAAATTGAGGTTGTTAAATTAACTCTGGTTAGTTATTTATACTTAGTTAATTGATTTTTAAAGGCATAAATTGATACTGGGCAGTATTTTGTTCTGATTTATCGATATAAGTCAGCTTGACTTTGGCACGATCGCCGTCTACAAAATTGATTTTGCCCGTTGTGCCATTAAACTCAAAGCAGGGATGGTTGAGACTGGTATAAAGTGCTTGGCGATTATTGCCTCGATCCAAGCCGTGAACGATCGCCCGAGTCGCATCATAGGACATAGCAGTACGCCAGCTGACGCGATCGCTGCCAAATTGCTCGGTACTGTTGCCGGATAACCAGGGGGTGGGCAGAACCATCTTCGCTACTGCTGTTTTACCAACTTGTAGAGTTTTTTCGCTATGGAGAGTGTGGCTGCCTAATAAAGTTAAGCGCTGTTGGTTGGTTTGAGCGATCGCTATTGCTCGGTCGATATTATGGGAACTAGGAGCGAGCAAAATCGCCTCGACATTATTAGCTATTGCCGCTGCTACAAAGTTCGTGGGGTTAAAGTTAGGAGAGGCAAAATCGCAGTCAAAAGTAGGTATGTCATTGCCAAAAGACGGAAGTTTGCTAGTAAATTCTCGGGCAAAAAAACTGCTGTCCGGGTCGCTAAGATCGGCACAGACGTCTATTTTAGAGAGGGAACTGACGACGGCGTAGCTAGCCAAGGTATTAGCTAAACTCGTTAGATCGGGAGCCATGGGGAAAATGCGATCACCAACTTGAGTCAGATCGGCATTCGTACTGGTAGGAGCCATCATAACTAACCCCTCCCGTTGATAAATTTGGGCGAGCTTCAAAGATTTATCGGCGCTGTCGTGAGCAATTACGGCCAGGATGTCTGGATCAGCGGTCAAGTTTTTCGCAATCTGAGTAGCTAGCTTTAACTCTGGGGGGAGGTTAACAACCTGAATTAAGAGAGGGTGAGAATTAATTCCGCCCTGAAGATTGATATCTGTCTGTGCTTTCGCTACTCCGCGCAATATTTCTTCAGCAATTTCTGGCTGGCGATCAAAAGATACGGTTACGGCAATTTTGACCTGGTTTATCCCTGGAGATTCGGTTTTACTGGCGATCGCCCTGGCATTATTGAGGTAGATTGAAATTTCTGAAATATGATGGTTGCGATCAGCAACCTGCTGTAATTCTGTTTGAGCCGTTTCATATTCACATTGGGCAAAAGCAGTGGTAGCCCGTTGCCAATTATCTAAATCCGGCGCTGTAGACAAAAGTTTCGGGGAGGTTAATAACCTGGTTCCCAAGCTCATATAGCTAGACTGGGGAACAGCCAGACAGTTACGATCTAGTTCGGTCTGACCGGTTTCATCCGTAGCGGTTACCATACCAGAATGATACTGCCAGTTAGTCAATTTAAACCCCAGCAGTAAGAGGGGAATGCTAGCACCAATCCACCATAATTTTTGATTCCTCAAGTGTCGTTTGGGCGGCGGGGTAACCTTCTCTGGAGTTGAATTCTCTGTGGTTAACAGCTCTTGATAGATGGGTGAGTTTTCCAGCAGGGAAATTAAGTCTAACTCGGGGTCAAAATCTTCTGCCAGGGGCTCAACTCGGACAACGCTATTTTTGCCTGTCCGGGTGGTTTTGAGTCTGACTGATAGTTGCGAACTTAAATAACTAGCTTTGATTCTCTCAGCCTGTTGGCGAGATAAACCCAGCTTTTGCTGTTTTTTGACGAGAAAAGTTGCTTCTTTACTACCTATCTTTTCTCCCGTTCTAATTAGTAACCGCACCAAGTCCTTCGCATATAAAAGCTTTCTGATGTGTAGAGTTAGCTCGTCTTGTTTAAACTCTTTAATCAAGCGATTTATGATGAGCTGCTCGACTATAGGGACTTCTTCTCCCTGAGGAATTGTCCTGGGGGAGTCTAAAATGTATTGAAATAGCTTTTTCGTTAAAAGGGGCTGCCCTTTCGTCCAATACAATATAGCTTTTGCCACTGCTTCTGGATCGGCAATTAGATTTGAGCTTTGCATCTGACGCAGATATCGATCGAAAACTAACGCCATTTGTTGGGGGAATAGATCGCGCTTCATAAATTTGTGCTCGCTAGTAGATCGATAATCTCAATATTGCCAATTTAAATCGCCCAACCAAGTAACTTTTAAACTATCCTACAGCCTGTAGAAGAAAATGTTACTGTCAAGCGGTAATTTATCTAAAGATTATAGCTAGATGCCTGTTTGAGAAACATCTCGGCATACAGACCATTTTGTAACATTAACTCAGAGTGAGAACCAACTTCGACGATCTGGCTATTGTCTAACACCACAATGCGATCGGCAAGCTGGACGGTCGAAAAACGATGACTGACAAAAAAGGTCATTTTTCCGGCGGTTAGGGTGCGGAACTTCTCAAACAATTCATGTTCGGCGATCGCATCGAGAGCAGCAGTCGGCTCATCCAGAATCAAAATCGGGGCATCGGTCATAAAAGCACGAGCCATGCCAATTTTTTGCCACTGTCCCCCAGAGAGATCGACCCCGCCCTTAAACATCTTGCCCAAGCGCGTTTCGTAGCCATATTCGAGGGTATTAACTACACTGTCTGCTCCCGAGTTTACTGCTGCCTGTTCGATTTTTTGACGATTTTCTTTCTGGGATAGATTACCAAAAGCAATATTATCTTTGGCACTAAGCTGGTAACGAGCAAAATCCTGATTTAGTACACCAATATTTTGATGCAGTGCCGATAGTTCGATGTTGTTGAGGGGAATGCGATCGAGGGTAATACTGCCGCTATCTACGTCATAGAGTCGGGTAATTAGTTTGAGCAAAGTGGTTTTTCCCGCACCGTTTAATCCCACCAGGGCTATGCTTTCGCCGGGTTTGACCTCCAAATTTAAATTCTGGAGAGTTGGCTGGGAAGCACCAGGATAGGTAAAGCTAACGTCATGTAGAGTTAAGCCCTGACGGATCGGCTGGGGAAAAGCCTGGGGACGAGGGGCATTAGTTACCTGGGGCTGTAATTCAAGAAAGTCGAAGTATTGGGATACATAAAGATTCGATTCATAAACTCGTGCAATATTTTCCAAGATAGCGGGTAATACCTGCTGCGCCTGGCTAAAGGCTCCTGTATACATCGTAAAGTCGCCGACGGTAATTTCTCCGGCAATAGTCTTAATTAACGTCCAGGCATAGGCTAAGTAGAAACCGCTGTTAACCAGTATTCCTGCCAAACCTCGCATTCTGGTATATTCCGCCGCGATCGCCTCCGACTTATGGTTGAAATCAGTGCGAATATCGCGCCACTGTCCGAGTAAGTGTCCGCCCAAGTTAAACAGTCGTACTTCCTTAGCAAATTCGGGATGGGTCAAAACCCGCTGGATGTAGTTAGATAAACGCCCGCTTTCGGTTTCCTTACGAGTCATCCAAAACCTTCTGCCAGAATAAACAATGCTCGTCCAAAATGATGGTAGGGCGGTGACAAAGAGAAGGGGCACGATCGCCAGGTTAAACTGCAACAGCAAGCCCAATAAGCTAATTAAAGTAACCAACTGTCCAAATAAACCCGTCAGAGTTTGAATTACCCGCACGGGATAGTTACTACCACTATTTTGCGCCCGCTCTAAGGTGTCGTAGAACTTAGAAGATTCAAAGTGTGCCAAATCCAGTCGAGCCGACTTTTCTAGCAGCACAAATTTAGTATGGAGATTGAGGCGATCATTGAAAATCTGATTGACGTATAAACCGCCCTGATTGAGAACCGCCCGAACTAAACTAGCCCCAAACCGGAGGGCGACTAAGATAATTAGTGGTCGCCAGACAAAGTCCTGATTACCCCAGTTGGCAATGACCAAATCGACGATCGCCTTATTGATTAATAACATCACCGCCGGAATAGCAGACTGTAACCCGCGAACCAACAGCGATAGGAATAAAAAGAGTGGAGTTGCTTGCCAAACTAGACGCAGCAGCAGGGGAATATTAACCAGGATGTCTTGGAAACGTCTTCGTGAAGTCAAATTGTCATTATTTTGTTCGAGGTTTACTTACTTTAGGTGGTGTATCACTTCCAGTCAATTTTGACATCACAGCATGATTCGATCGCAACCGCAAAACTAGAAAACAAACAATATGAGATAACTGGAAATGAAAAACTATACTTTGACTACATTAGCTTTTAGCCTGCTGCTATTACCAACAATCTTACTGGCGACTAAATCCCAAGCTCAAGGAACACAGATGGCGCAAATCTGTGCTGACGAAAATGCCCGTAGTTCCTATGGATTTTCCCGAGAAAAATGTCAGGAATATTTACAGCAATCTACTATCAACAACGAAGCAATTATCGAACGAGCCATTGCCGATGCCAGCTACTATCGAGACATAGAAAGATACATGCTCGAAGCCATAGTGCTAGAAGACTCTCTGCCGTTATTTGAAACTGCTGGGTATCACGAGCTATATACTAGAGCCGATCGGCGAATAGATGTCATCGCCAGTCATTGCGATCGCTTAACCAGATTAGTCAACGTTAGCAAAAGAAATCAAGCTAACAATACTTTTATGGGTATAATGCAGCTGTCCCAGGGCTATCAACCAAATCACCGGCGTAATTTCGACGACCAGCTACAGCACGAAATGTTGATGCAAGAATACAATCATCAGTGTTCCGATCTCGAAGAATATTAAATTGTTAGACTGGCTTGCACTTCGAGCCGATACTTACAGATACTCGCTCGCTGATGAGAAACTTGTAGTGGATGCTTTTATAGTCACTCCAAACAGAAACCGTGAGAAGTTCTCTCTACTACCTCGAAACAAAAACTAATAAATCCTCGGTTAATTATCGGAACGACTATATATACAATAAGTGAGACTAAAATATCTCTCTAAGTACCCGTGCTAATTCTGCTCTCTCCAGCCAAAACCCTCGATTTCACAACCCCTGCACCCATCAAAAATTTTTCTCAGCCAGATTTTTTAGACGATACCGCAACTCTAGTTCAACAGTTAAAACAGCTATCGGCAGCGGAAATATCGTCGCTGATGAAGATTAGCGATAAGTTAGGGGAATTAAACAGCGATCGCTTTCAAGCCTGGCAAAAAGATTTCGATGATACTAGTGCCAAACAGGCGTTGCTGGCGTTTCAGGGTGATGTCTATCAGGGTATGGCGGTAGATAATTATCAGCCAGAAGATTTTGATTATGCCCAGCAGCACCTCAGAATCCTATCGGGGTTATATGGCGTGTTGCGTCCCCTCGATTTAATTCAACCCTATCGGTTAGAAATGGGCACCAAGTTAGCCCATGCCAAGTTACAAGGTTTAACGGCAAATACTCTCTACGAATTTTGGGCAGATAAATTAACTCAGGCGATTAACCAACAGTTGGAAGATTCCCAGCAGAAAACAGTTATCAATCTGGCTTCCAATGAATACTTCAAAGCCGTGAAACCGAAACTTTTAGCCGGAGAAGTTATCGCACCTGTGTTTAAGGATTGGAAAAATGGCAAATACAAAATAATTAGCTTTTATGCCAAAAAAGCCCGAGGCATGATGGCTAGCTATATTATTAAAAACCGGATTGAAGATGTTGCCAAACTACAGAATTTCTCTGAGGCTGGATACGCATATAATTCCGAACTGTCAGAACCAAACAGCCCTAATTTTACAAGACGCTTGCCAGATTAAACTGTTTGTCAGAGTTATGATCCAATCCTTTAACCAGCCCTAGCCAATTGATAAGTGCATAATATCAGCTACTTACTGACCAAATTCCGCTCTGGCTTGTTCGACAACTGCGGCGGTAACTTCTTCCAAATCTGCCGCTCGGGCGATCGATTCAATCCGCAAACGTGCCTGTGGGCGGGCAAAAAAGGGAATCATTTTCAATTTAGCTTGGGCTTGAGGTGTCCAATATAAATCGTCAGTCAAATTGTCGTTCCGCATAACTATCCTCCCGACTCAGTAAAGAATTAAGCTTACTTTCATTGTAGGGCGATCGCTTTACCTGGTTTAATTTAGCTTAGATAAAGTTAATGGTTTGCTTACAGCGGTTTGCATAACTAATTGGTACAGT
>JBCBIN010000027.1:0-16804 GCA_038524555.1 Cyanobacteria bacterium J06623_7
GTTTTTGCAACTTCCGACACATGGTACTGGGACTAACTCTTATTCCTGTTTGTTCATCCCAATATTCACAGTATTCTTCTAGAGTATAGTCTGAATATTGTCGAACCATTTCAGTTAACTCTGCCTCTTTTTCGGCTAATTGACTCAGCTTTCCTCCTGTTGCTTGTCTGGGAACAATACTTCCTGTTTCCCGCTTAAGTTTAATTAAATTCCACACCGTTCCCCTGCTTACTTTAAATTGTTTCGCCAATTTTCGGATTGATGTTCCTTCTTCATGCCTTGCAATTATTTTTTCTCTCAAGTCCTCTGAGTATGCTCTCATCTCTATACGTTGATGATTTTCTTTAAACTATTGTCTCAAATTGATCTGCAAACCGCTATAAATAACTGGAGTTTGAGGGGATTTATTTTTTCCTTGCCTTTTACCCCTTAGCCCCAAAACTTTATCTGAAAAACTATGGGTTTCTAAGTGAAATTAGTTTAGTAATGGACTGCCAGTAAAAACCAGCCCAACTCCAGACAGTTTGAACATTGAGTTGATTTCTAATATTCTTTTAAGTATATTTACCTGCTAACAGTTGGATATAAAAACTAATTTAAATACTTAATATTTAACTCCCTATTTTTGATCTCAAGCTAAATTAATGACTATTCTCGAACGAGTTTTGACTCAGGAACAGCAAGCACTTTTACCTTCTGAAGCAGACGTTTGTTTTTATGAAGAACATGGTTGGTATATTTCCCCACCGGTAATTGCTCCAGCAGTTATTGATCGCGCGATCGCCGGTAGCGAGGCTTTCTATCGGGGGGAGAGAGATGGCGTATTGCCCGTTCAAACCGGCTACAGTAACTGGCAGCCAGAAGATGGGAATATTATTCGTAATAATGAATTTGTCTCTCTGCAAAAAAATGAACTTAAACAGCTAGCGCTTCAACCGATAATTGGCGCTATTGCGGCTAAACTAGCCCGAACCAGTGAAATTCGTGTCCTCGACGATCAGCTAGTCTACAAACCGGGGGCAAAACCTGATAGCAAGGTAAATAATGCCGTGGGCTGGCACAGCGATCGCGCTTACTGGAGTACCTGTAGTTCGGATCGTTTACTCACCGCCTGGATTCCCTTTCATGACTGTGATGAAGCCAGAGCGCCCCTAGTCGTCTTAGATAAAAGCCACCGCTGGGCAGGTTTGCAGTCAATGCGCCACTTTAATAATCCCAACCTCACAGATCTGACAAATCGGCTAGAGGCAGAAGGGAAAGAAGTTATCAGAGTGCCCATGACCTTGAATAAAGGACAGGTAAGTTTTCATAATTGCTGGACCATTCATGGTAGCTATCCCAACCGCAGTCACTTACACCGTCAGGCTTTAGCGGTTCATCTTCAGGATGGGGATAATCACTATCGACCCTACACCAACCCCCAAGGAAAAGAAATTCATATTTTTGACGAGCAGCTCTGTCGTACTCTACCCAACGGCAATCCCGACTTTAGTGACCCAAAGATATTCCCTGTAGTTTGGCAAGCTCAATCATCAGACTAACCGAAGAGTCCGCCCACACAGTTTGAGGGAAAACTTCCTCGAATTACGCCGTCAAAAAATTATCATTCATCTTTTATCATTAGCAATGAACATCGTCACGTTAGATGTTAACCATCCTGCTTGGTTAGCCACCCTCGAACAGTTACCCCATGATGTCTATCATCTACCGGACTATGTAGCGTTAGATGCCCAGCGGACAGAAACCACTCCCGAAGCGATTCTAATTCAGTCAGCAGATAAAATCTTTTTTGCTCCCTACCTACGCCGCAGTTGTGGCGACATTGCCGAGTCTGCGGGCACAACCGACGATATTATTTCACCCTACGGCTATCCCGGTATCTTAATGAGTTCCCAGGCGATCGCCGATGCCGAATTTCCGCAGTTGGCATTTCAGCAGTTTTTCCAGACTCTCCAGGGTCAAGGGGTTTGTTCCGCTTTTCTGCGTTTACATCCAATTCTCAGCGCCAATTTTACCGAGAAATTCCAGTCTGAGGCCTTGCTTGCCACTGGTAAAACCGTCTCCATTGACTTAACTTTGGATGAAGGACAAATTTGGGCTAAGACTCGTCGGGGACACCAGAGCACGATTAATAAGTGTATGCGGTTGGGGCTTGAGGTTGAGGTCTTACCCTTTGTTCCTCATCTGGATGAGTTTATCGATATCTACGAAGAAACGATGAATCGGGTTAAGGCTCAAGACAGCTACTATTTCAGTCGCGAATATTTCACTACGCTTTCAAAATTGGGCGATAAAGTCCACTTAGGGGTAGTCAAACAAGAAGCCGAAATCGTCTGTGCCTGTTTGTTCTTTGAGTCCTGTGGTGTTGTTCAAGCTCATTTAGGCGGGACGAAAACTGAGTTTCTCAAACAGTCTCCTTTTAATCTGTTGCTGCATCACATGCGTCTGTGGGCGAAAGCGCGGGGCAATCAGTATCTACATATTGGCGGGGGAGTTGGCGGCAAAAAAGATAATCTTTATACCTTTAAGTCGGGTTTTTCTAAGCAGAGACATGACTTTTATACTCTGCGATCGATTGTAGACCCCCCTCGCTATGATGAACTCCTCCAACTAAGAGCGCAAAAACTAGATAAATCGGTAGCAGAATTAGAGCAATCGTCGTTTTTCCCTGCCTACCGGGCTAACTGAAGCAATTCCCGGTTCTCCTAAAAAGATAACCTAAAGGAAATTAATTGAAACGACAATACCTGTCTACCTCTCCAGAAATTAAGCAGTCAAATCGTATTGTTTAAATCCTAACTGTGTGGCTATAGTCAACAGACGTTGACGGACGTATCTCGGTACTTTGTTATGGATACTAACGCGAGAATAATCCAGAGGATACAGAAATTTGTATTACCTGGTCCCCAATCCCTAATCATATATGCATCGCGGTATCCTCTAGGAGTCCCTCAAGCAAATAAATGAAATAGAACAAAAATAAATTAAAACGACTATAAATTAAAAAACCCCAGAGATAAATCTTGGGGTTCTCACTATGAATTGCTTTTTTATCGACTAACAACAAGCCATAATATTGATTCAGGAAAATTTCCAGTAATTATTAACCTCTAGCTTGGCTTATGGTTTAATAATGTACTCAGACTCTAAAGGTTCTAATTTTCCGGTATTGACCAAAGCTTGGTGAATCATGGCCGCTACTTCTCCTCTAGTTGCCGATTTTTCCGGAACTAATGAACCGGACTGAGTATCGGGAGGATTTACTACTAAACCGGCTTCGGTTGCTGCTGCTACCTGCTGTTTTGCCCAATCTGGCATATTGGCACTATCCCCAAACTGTTGAAGAATTTGGTCGGCATCTTGAGATGGCTTTAAACCCAATCCTGTAGCCAAAGTAACCAGTACCTGATAGCGCGGAATATTTTCTAACGGTTTAAATTCGTCATCGGAATAGCCCTGCATAAAACCGGTGCTTACGGCTCGATCAATGTCTTTCGAGATCGCATTTTTATTAGTTACGTCGGCAAATTTCTTAGTGCTTTTAGTCGCGGGTTGTTCTTCAAAAGCCTGACTAACCAAGGTAGCCATACTCGCTCTGGTAATTAGAGCATCGGGGTCAAACTCCTGATTTTTAGCTAATTCGGGAACTAGCGCCTTATCTCGCATCTGCTTGACAAAAGGATATGCCCAATAGTCAGGAACGACATCCTGAGGCATCTTAGTTGTTTCGGGAGTGATGGGAGTGGGCTCAACTTTTTCGGGAGTGACAGCTACCGGGGGCGTAACTTTGGGAGTCGCTTCGACAACTTCATTTTCCGCTTTTACTTTTGCTGGAACATTACCACCAACATTAACATTGGGTTTATTTTTACCGACTAAAGCTGGGACTGCTACTCCGGCTAGAGGCACTAATTTAGCACCGGAATCAAGGGAAAATGACTTTTTTTCGGCTTGGGCTGGCAGCTCTACCGATTTATTCGGCGGAATGTAGGCAACGGGGCGCTCTTGCTCCTGTATTTGTGCTGCTAAACGGCGGTTCTCTACTTTCAGATCGCGATCGCTCAGGTTAGTTTCAGTATTGGGATTTCCTGACAAAACACCATCAAAGCCAAGATTTGTATCAGTGGTTTGGTTGGAAGTGAGCAGTCCGTTATTGCCACCCAGACCAAAATTGCCGGCAAGCTTATTATTTTTACCACCCATAGCCCAGAATAGGATTGTACCAATGGTGGAAAAAGCCACAATGATAGCAATCATCTCATCAAAAGTTACCCCCGTTGCGGGTCTTTTACGACGTTCGGGCATGGGATTCGGTGAATCTGGAGGAGATGAATTTGTCATAAATATATCAAGGTACTTAAGTACTAGTCGAATTAATGATAATTAGAGAATAAGCTATGTTTTAGCTGTGGTTGGGAAAATAAGTGTAAGTTTTTATGTTTTAAGCTCGAAACAAGATATCTGGCAAGGAGATTTAGTAGATATATGCTACCTGTTTTTCTAGAAGTGTACTAATAAACTTGGCGATCGCAATCCACAGCAACAAAAGTCAATCTAACTCAGCAAAATTTGACCGTAAAAACCTAGTAGGATCTGAGTCATGAACTAGCTTTCACATAGGACTATGGTTATTCCCCGGCTCAGTCAAGCAGTTATTCGCGAATCTGCTAGCAGTAAGTCTTGGCACAGAGGCAAAGCCTATTATGACGATGGTTATGTCAGGCAAGTCACTCAACGCGGACAATCTTTGCTGGCGGAAGTTTCCGGTAGTCGTCGCTATCGTGTAGCAATTGATTTTAGCGATAGAGGTTTAGAGTCTGCCCACTGTAACTGTCCCTATGATTGGGGTGGCTACTGTAAGCATATTGTTGCCAGCTTATTATTTTGTCTGCGAGAACCAGAAAATATTCAGGTACGCTCTAGTCTAGAAGAGATTTTAGATCGCCTGAACGAAGTTCAAACTCAAAGCTTGATTCAGCAATTAACAGAGAAGCAGCCAGAATTACTGGATGACATTGAGCGTATTGCTAATCGTTTCGCTCCAGCAATTGTCACCAAAGCTTCAGCAGACAGATCTGAGTCGAATATAACCATTAACGTCGGTGCAATTAAATCCCAGGTTCGAAATATTTTGCAAGATTCGGTGCGTCATTTTGAATGGGGTGGCGAGGAGGATATTGCTAGCGAAGAAATTTGTAGTCTGATTCAAGATGCTCAAATGTATACTCAGCAAGGAGATTATGATAATGCCATCGCTATGCTTACGGCGATTACCGAATCCTGTGTGGAAAATTGGGATGTAGTAGATGACTATGGCGTAGATAACTGCAAAGTTGCTACAGATCTGAGTGAAATTTGGTGTGAAACAATTCTTAGTGCCGATTTGGCAGAGGCAGATAAAACAGATTTGGCAGTCAATCTAGAGTTTTGGCGCAATGCTTGGGGAGAATATTTTCAGCCAGCTATCACCGCTTTAGAACAAGGTTGGGATTATCCGCCTTTGCAGCAAGTACTTGCGGGTCATATTACCTCATCCGGTGCATGGTCTGGGGAAGTGCCTGATTATGCGGATGACTTAGCCTCTATTCGACTGCAAATTTTAGAACGACAGTCTCGGTTTACTGAATATCTCTATCTCGCTGAAGCCGAAGGACAGGTAGAAAGACACCTCAATATGTTGGTGCGTTTGAATCGAGTTGAGGAAGCCATGCAGGTAGCCAAGCGATCGCTTTCAACCCTCGAACAGGCTCTAGCCTTTTCCCAGTGTCTAGTTAATGAACAAAATGCCCAAATTGAAGCTCTGGCGATCGCCAAACAGGGTCTACGATTATCAGGCATACGTAAATACGATTTGGCAAACTGGACTCATGAAATTGCCCTAGAATTGGACGATCTAGCTACAGCCAGAGCAGCAAAAATTACCGCCTTTGAAGCTAACCCCAATTTCACCGACTACCAACGGGTAGCTGAGTTAGCAGCAGATAACTGGCTAGATATCAAACCTGAATTACTCACGGCTTTGGCTAAAAACGATAGTTGGCATAGCGCTAAAGCGAAGATAGATATTTATTTACATGAGTCCATGATTGACCAGGCGATCGCCGTAATTGACGATCTCGGTATCTATCACGGCAGATCTGTTCATCGAGTTATGGATGCTGCGATCGCCACTCATCCCGATTGGGTGATTAGAAATGCGTTGGAAAGAGCCGAAGCGATTATGGATGCAGGAAAAGCTAAATACTATGAAGAAGCAGTTGAATGGCTGCAAAAAGTTCGCGCTGCTTACATCGCTTCAGATAGGAAACAAGCTTGGTCGGCTTATCGCGCTAATTTAGTCGACGTTCATGGTCGCAAACGGAAGTTGATGGGTTTAATGGAACCTATTCATTAGATAAAGCCATATTTTCTGGCAATAAAAAACGATCGCCCTCCATATAGAAAAGCGATGCAGTGTGGTGCGCGAGCTAATGCTCGCCAGTCGTCTTGACGACGATCTGCCCGAAGAGCTGCTTGGTTTCCTACAAAGAACAACACAACACCCGAAGGGTGCAAAGTCCCTTCGGGACGTTGGCGCGGAAGCGCCGTTCAAGAAGCGATCGCTAAAATTAATTCAATTACAAATTAAACGGAAGTCAGAGTTTTGCTAGCCTCAGTGTTAGTCTCTTCTCGATCTGCCTCAGAAGGGGGTACTACCTGCCAGAATTTGCCGAGATAGTGATCCCAGTCAGCCAGGATAGTTTTACCCTTAGCACTACCGGTTCTCGCTACGTGTTGTTCGATCGCCTCTCTAAGCTGTTTTGCTCCCGCTGCCGATTCCACCCGTTGAATTTTGACGATTTCAGGATTGACCTTGGCGGGGAAAGAATCGTTTTCGTCGAGGAAGTAGCCTAAGCCACCGGTCATACCCGCACCAACGTTACGACCAACTTCGCCTAAGACGACGACTAAACCGCCGGTCATGTATTCGCAGCAGTGGTCCCCCGCACCTTCAATTACCGCTTTACCCAGGGAGTTACGGACGGCAAATCTTTCTCCCGCCCGTCCATTGGCATAGAGCGCACCGCCAGTCGCACCATATAAACAGGTATTACCGATAATGACGTTGCTACCGGCATCGAAATTGGACTTACTGCTGGGAGCGATAATAATTTCGCCACCATGCATACCTTTGCCCACATAATCGTTAGCCTCACCAGAAATAATCATTTTCATTCCCGGCAGGTTAAATGCCCCAAAACTCTGACCTGCAGAACCTTGGAAGATAAGAGTAATTTCGCCGCCAAAACCGCTGTTGCCATAGCGAGAAGCGATCGCACCGGAAATCCTGCCCCCAACGCTGCGATCAGTGTTAACAATCTTCCAGTCTTTAGCTACCGTTCCCCGATCGGCGATCGCACTTTGAATTGCCTCATCGGCCAAGATTTCGTCATCTAGTACATTGTCATTGGTATGAACATCGCCATGGTCGAGCCAGCTACGATCATCTTTGACGTCGGGGAGGTCGATTAAACAGTTAAGATCCATGCCGTTAGTTTTGGCAATCTGTGCATCTTGGTTCTGTACTAATAAATCGGCGCGTCCGATAATTTCATTAAGACTGCGGTAACCTAGTTTTGCCAATAGCTGTCGTACCTCTTCGGCAACAAAGAAAAAGAAATTAACCACGTTTTCGGGAATGCCCTTGAAGCGATCGCGCAGGTACTGCTGTTGAGTTGCCACGCCTACGGGACAAGTATTCATGTGACAAACGCGAGCCATAATACAGCCTTCGGCAATCATCGCGATCGAACCAAAGCCATATTCTTCTGCGCCCATTAACGCCGCCATCACTACATCCCAGCCGGTTTTTAAACCACCATCGGCACGGAGTAAAACGCGATCGCGCAGTTGGTTTTGCAGTAGAACTCGGTGTACTTCCGTTAGTCCTAATTCCCACGATACCCCTGCGTGTTTAATCGAGCTTAGGGGAGATGCACCAGTACCGCCATCATGACCGGAAATTTGAATTACGTCGGCGTTGGCTTTAGCTACTCCGGCTGCAATCGTACCGATACCAATTTCTGCTACTAGCTTGACTGATACCTTAGCGTTGGGGTTGATCTGATGCAGATCGAAGATTAACTGCGCCAGATCTTCAATGGAATAAATATCGTGGTGGGGTGGAGGAGAAATCAGGGTAACTCCCGGCTTAGAGCGTCGCAAGGAAGCAATATAGGGACTGACTTTTTTTCCTGGTAGCTGTCCTCCTTCTCCAGGTTTTGCCCCCTGAGCGAGTTTAATTTCGATTTGTTTGGCGCTCATTAGATATTCCGGCGTTACCCCAAAGCGCCCTGAAGCGACTTGTTTGATAGCCGAACTAGCTGTATCCCCATTTTGTAAGCCATTGAGGTGAGGTAGAGTGGGAGATTTTCCGTCTTCTGCTACATCGTCTAGCACCTTAAAACGAACACTGTCTTCTCCTCCTTCTCCTGAATTGGACTTGCCGCCAATGCGATTCATAGCAACTGCCAGAGTTTCATGAGCCTCGCGAGATAGGGAACCCAAAGACATACCGCCAGTACAGAAGCGAGTCAAAATACTTTCGACTGATTCCACTTCATCCAGAGAAATAGATTCGCGATCGCTATTGAAGTCTAGTAAGTCTCTGAGTGCTGTAGCGGGTCTACCTTGAAGATGCTGCTTATAAAGCTCGTAGTGGTCGTACTGCTTGCTTTCTACTGCCTTGTGCAACGCCTTGGACATTTGAGGCGAGTTCATGTGATACTCACCACCTTTTTTGTACTTGACAAAGCCATAGTTTTCTAGCTTTTTACCCTGCAGTTCGGGAAAAGCCTTCTGGTGGAAAGCAATAACTTCCTGGGCTAATTCGGCAACGGTCAGACCACCCAAGCGAGAAGTCGTACCGGCAAAAGCTAGATCGACTAAATCTACACCTAAACCAAGGGCTTCAAAAATCTGCGCTCCATGGTAAGAAGAAAGTAAAGATATTCCCATCTTTGAAAGAATCTTCAGTAAGCCCGCCTCAATTGACTTACGATAATTTTTCTGTGCTTTATCCAGAGAAACAGCTTCAATTCGCTCGTTAGCCATTAATTTTTGCGTCTTGGGATTATTCCACCACTGACGTACAGTTTCGAGAGTCAGGTAGGGACAGACTGCTGAGGCACCATAGCCAATGAGGCAGGCAAAATGGTGGGTGCTCCAACACTGAGCTGTATCGACCACCAAAGAAGTCCGCAAACGCAGTCCTTGGCGAATTAAATGATGGTGAACGGCACCTACTGCCAATAGGGGGGGAATGTAGCTATATTCTGTCCCGATCTTATTCGCCCCAGAGCGATCGCTAAGCACGATAATTTCGATCCCTGCTTCAACCGCTGCGGTGGCTGCTTCACACAACTTTGTTACGGCATCTTTTAAGCCATTAGGCCCCGTAGAAATCTGATATAAAGTCGATAGAGACTGGGTTTCAAAGTTCGATGCAGTAATTCTTGCTAATTCTTCGTCATTGAGAATAGGAGATTCTAGCTTGAGTAATCTCGCGTCTTCTGCTTTTAAGTTGAGGATATTTCCCTTAGCCCCAAGCTGCATTGACAGAGACATCACCAGACTTTCCCGCAGGGGATCGATCGCCGGATTGGTTACCTGAGCAAATCTTTGCTTAAAGTAGTCGTAAAGGAGTCTGGGGTTATCTGAAAGTACCGCCAGGGGAATGTCATCCCCCATACAGAAAGTCGGCTCTTTACCATTAATTGCCATGGACTGAATGATTAGCTCCACATCTTCTGCGGTATAACCAAAGGCAGTTTGATTGCTCAGCAACTGTTCGGTAGTTAAGAGGTTTTCTGTGCCAAATTTTTGTGGCTCGATAGTCTGGCGATGCTGTTCGATCCACTCCCCATAGGGATTAGCCTGGGCTACCCGCTGTTTTACCGCCCAGTTACGCAAAACTTCTTTCGTTTTGAGATCGACGACGATAGTTTGCCCAGGACCCAAACGACCTTTTTCAACCACATCTTCATCGGCAATATTAACTACACCGGTTTCCGAGCCGACAACTACATAGCCATCTTTAGTGATGGTGTAGCGAGCGGGGCGCAAGCCATTACGATCTAAAGTAGCACCCACTGTTTTGCCATCGCTAAATACTAATAAGGCTGGGCCATCCCAAGGTTCCTGCTGTCCGCTATGGTATTCGTAAAAGTCAACAATTTCGGGATATTCTTGCAGAGAAGGTTGGTTTTTATAAGCTTCGGGCACCAGGATCATCGCCGCTTCTGTAATGCTACGACCAGTCCGCACCAATAGCTCCATGGCGCTATCTAAGTTGTAAGAATCACTATTATCGTTATTAACAATTGGGGTGAGTCCTTTTATTTCATCTTGAGTCCAGCCTGGTAAAGTCGCACCCTGGTTAGAAACCAACTCTTTTTCGCGGTTACTCATCCAGTTGATGTTACCTAGCAGGGTATTAATTTCACCGTTATGACCCAGAATCCGCATCGGTTGGGCAAAAGGCCATTTGGGCATCGTGTTGGTACTAAAGCGACGATGGTAGACCGCAAAAGTACTTTCATAATCCGGATTGATTAAATCCTGATAAAATTCTCCTAAAATGACGGAGCGAACCATTCCCTTATAGACGACAGTACGGCAAGAGAAAGAACAGATATAAAAATCATCTGCCAGTTTTTTGCCCACGCGCGAGCGCGCAATATAAAGTTTGCGTTCTAGCTCGTCTCCCGTCAATCCGTCCGCCGACTTAACCACAATTTGAGCTATCTGAGGCCGATTGTCTCGCGCCTGTTGACCGAGTACTTCTGGTTTTACCGGTACCTCGCGCCAGCCCAACACTGCTAAATTTTCTGCTTTAACTACTTCCTCGACATACTGCTTTAAGGCTTGAATCTTCTCTGGGTCTTGGGGTAAAAATACCATTCCTACTCCCCAAGCTTCTGGGGCTGGTTGCTCCAAATTATGAGATTTAAACCAAGCTGCAAATAGCTTTTCTGGTAACGCGGTCATAATTCCCGCTCCGTCTCCCGAATCGCGATCGGCACTACATCCACCACGATGTTCCATGCACCCCAAAGCTTTTAAAGCCTCGCGGACGATTTTATTACTCTGCCGACCATCCTGATAGGCAATAAAACCTACCCCGCAAGCGTCTCTTTCCTCTACCAGCCATCGTTGACCCTGATAAGGCTTCATCGGTAGGTTGACCTGAGATGCATTACTGTCAATATTTGAGGGTTTCATTTCTTGCTCGCTCATACAAATGTAATAAATTTTTCGGGATAACCGGAGAGTAAATTTAGTGTCCTGTTAAATGTCTGATTAAATTACGGCTCGATCTTGATGATTAAGAGATCGACAAAAATTATTTTGAGTAGATACTATTTCCAGACTATTAATGCTGATGATAGATATTCGGTATAAAAATATACTACTGCTCACCAATGGTCGAAGAACTGTTTGGGGAGAACCGATAATTTCTACATAGTTGTGCTAATGGAGGTGAGATTACGGTTAGAGTCACTCTGATGTCTTGGCGATCAAGCTTAGGAGACAAAATCGAAATTGACTGACGTTAGTTTATTAAGTTCGCTCTGAATCGAGAACAGCCCCATGGGTCATCTTGTTTTGATTTTAAGCCATAGCTAACTCCGACATGAAACGAGGGATCTACCTGTAAATGCGCTTCGAGAACCAAGATTTTAATTCGACCCAAAATCAAGAGTTAGATATGTGTTTAGTCGATTGTCCTGTAGACTCTAGCTTCCGCATCTCGTTTGGATAAATGCCAGCAACCTTCACCGCGGTTTTATAGCATATTATTGTAGCGGAACTAACATCCAATAAAAAGCCCAATTGGCTACAGTTTAAAATTACTAGTCAAATAGCAGTATACAAATATCAGCTCCTTTGGCACTGGACAAAAGCTAGTTTTTCGACTGTCTCGACCGCAAGAAATCGTTTTTGGCGATCGCTTTAAGCTCTATAATTTTTGCCCTCGAGCTATTCCAGCCAAAAATATCCCGTTTGCCTGTTTATATATCTCAACTTTGGGTCAGTAAGCTCCGCTGTCTCAAGGTTACAGAAACGATTAGGCACAATTATGGACAAGATAAACTCTGAGTATTTTCTGCGAGACATCTTATTTACCTTTAATTAAACTTTAAAGACCACCGATAACCTTGATGCATTTTGGGCTGTTTTTGTAAAGATTGGATATAGATTGAGGAATACTCCTAATTTTGTATTCAGTTTCTATACATTTATTTGCTATGTTTTGAATGAGCTGACTCTCCGCTCACAAGATAAAGAGAGAGCTAAAACATAATAGATTAAATTTAAGTTCACATAATATTTGTCGTTATCCAGTCAAGCAATTATGTCTCAATCTACAAAAACTAAATCAAGTCCCAGCCAAGCCGAAAGCAAATTTGCTCCTGTTGTTCCTGAAGGCGTGGCGGCGACAGAAATTCGCCCTTGGGGTTCTTTTACTACTTTAGAAGAAGGTAATGGATATAAAATTAAGCGGATTGAAGTAAATCCCGGACATCGTCTCAGTCTGCAAATGCACCACCATCGCAGCGAACACTGGATTGTTGTTTCGGGAACAGCGCGAGTTACTTGCGGTGACCAAGAAATGATTTTGAGCAGTAATCAGTCTACCTACGTTCCTCAATGCACGACTCACAGACTTGAGAATCCAGGAGTGATTAATTTAGTTTTGATTGAAGTACAAAATGGTCAATACCTAGGTGAAGACGACATCATTCGTTTCAGCGATGACTATGCCCGTCAGTAACCAAAAGCTGCCATAGACATCAACCACAAATCGCCTGAATTACGCTATTCCTGTCTCAATTCAGAATGCCTACACTGCCAAAGTTATGCTGTGGGACAATAGACAGTATCGTTAGTTAGTAAAACAGGCATTTTTCATGGTTAAAATCAGTTCCTCGGCGATCGCTGAAATAGAGCGCATCAAGCTCAGCCGAAAAATACCAGATATCTGTGTCCGACTTACCGTTCAGCCGGGTGGATGTCTGGACTTTTTTTATAACTTGGAGCTAGAACCACTAGACAAGATGGAAAAACAGCATCAGAGCGATCGCATTGTAGAAGTAGATAGCATTAAGCTGGCGATTGATACAGAGACCTGGAAGCAGGTAGAATCTCTACAGTTAGATTACGCGGAAGACTTAATGGGAGGGGGATTTCGCTTTCATAATCCCCAAGTAAAACAGACCTGCGGCTGCGGCATTTCCTTCGCCACGCCCACAGAGGTAAAGTAATTGAAGCTTAATAACTTATATTTTGCATGTTGTTTGATAACCTAGATTTATTTTCAAAACACTGAAAACAACCTGTCCGATCATTAATATTGACTTGACAGCTATAAATAATCTATAATCGTCATTTGTCTGTTACCCATGCTATATCTTATTTGACATTAAATAGTAAAGGGGACTAGAAATCACTTAAAACAGTAACTCATGCCCACTATCCAGCAGCTCATTCGTAGCGAAAGATCGAAATCTCAGAAGAAAACTAAATCTCCCGCGCTCAAGGAATGTCCCCAGCGTCGAGGAGTCTGCACCAGAGTCTACACGACGACTCCCAAAAAACCCAACTCGGCCTTGAGAAAGGTTGCTAGGGTACGTTTAACTTCAGGGTTTGAAGTGACGGCATACATTCCCGGTATTGGACACAACCTCCAAGAGCACTCAGTTGTTTTGATTCGCGGTGGTCGTGTCAAAGATTTGCCCGGGGTCAGATATCATATCGTGCGTGGCACCTTGGATACAACTGGAGTTAAAGATAGAGCTCAAAGCCGCTCGAAGTATGGCACCAAAAAGCCTAAATAGTAAGCCCTGCTGCTCGTAGGTTCTGAAGTATATAGCTAGGGTACATTCATATTTTAAGAGTTGCAGTTTGAAAATATGATGTTGTGGATAGCAAGCCAACGATGAGAGCTTCAGATATTTAGTCAGGTAAGGCTGGTTAATCCTCAGGTAGAGGTGACGACCCAAAGTATTTAAGTGACAACCGCCAGTTCGCGCTGCTCAAACCCCGCAACGGTAGAGCAAAATCGTATTTTTCAATTCACAAGTAATAACAAAATAAGCACATGTCTCGTCGTTCTAGCAATAAAAAACGCCCCGTTCCCCCAGATCCAGTCTATAACAGTCGTCTTTTGAGCATGACTATTAGAAGAATCATGCGTAGTGGTAAGCAGTCCCTGGCAGCTCGCATTATTTATGATGCTATGGACATTATTGGCGAGAGAACCGGTAATGAGCCAATTGAAGTATTCGAGCAGGCAATTAAAAATCTCACACCCCTAGTAGAAGTTAAAGCGCGTAGAGTTGGGGGTGCAACCTACCAAGTACCCATGGAAGTTAGACAGGGTAGAGGAACTACCTTGGCATTACGCTGGCTGATCCAATTTGCTCGTTCTCGTGGAGGGCGAACTATGTCTAACAAGCTCGCTAGTGAGATTATGGATGCCGCTAACGAAACTGGCGGTGCGATGAAGAAAAGAGATGAAACTCATCGCATGGCAGAAGCTAACAAGGCTTTTGCTCATTATCGCTATTAAAGTCGAGGTATCTACTGGCAGGAGTAATTAAGTCTGCTGCCAGTTAATTTTGTTGCCGTCTGGCTCCAAGGGGTACAGATCTCCGTACATCAAGGCGATTGAAAGAGAAATATTTATTTAAAAGTTATCAAGATAGTTAGTAGTAGGTCTGGCCTCGATTTTAGCTGTCTAGCTTGGATAGCAAGGGCAAAATAGCACACTCGATTGAGGCGTACTAAGCGAAAAACGTAATTTAATCGACAATCGACTCAATTACTTGATAAAAGTATACAATTGTAAACGGTGCTAAATAATTTAGCCATATTTAGCTGTTTCATCCTGCGATATGCAAGGAGGTATTTGTGGGACGTAATATCCCTCTCGAGCGCGTACGAAATATTGGGATTGCTGCTCATATAGACGCGGGTAAAACCACGACAACAGAAAGAATCCTTTTTTACACTGGCATCGCCTATAAGATGGGCGAGGTTCATGATGGCGCTGCCACTATGGACTGGATGCAGCAGGAGCAGGAGAGAGGAATCACTATTACTGCAGCAGCTATTACCACTAGTTGGCAAGACCATAAAATCAACATTATTGATACTCCCGGACACGTAGACTTTACGATTGAAGTAGAGCGATCGATGCGGGTTTTAGATGGTGTGATAGCCGTTTTTTGCTCCGTTGGAGGGGTTCAGCCTCAGTCAGAGACGGTCTGGCGGCAGGCAAATCGTTATGGCGTGCCCAGAATTGCGTTTGTGAATAAGATGGATCGTACGGGAGCCAACTTCTTCAAGGTTCACGAACAGATAAGAGAGCGGCTCCAGGCAAATGCAGTACCGATTCAGATTCCTATCGGCAGTGAAGCCGAATTTTCAGGCATTGTCGATCTTGTCAGGATGAAAGCAATTGTCTACAAAGACGATTTGGGCAAAGAAATTGAAGAAACCGAAATTCCCTCAGAGCTTCAGGCACAGGCTGAAGAATACCGAGCCAAACTAATCGAATCGATCGCCGAAACCGATGAAGCCCTATTAGAGAAATTCCTGATGGAAGAGGAGTTTAGCGAAGCTGAAATTAAGGCAGCAATTCGGAAGGGAACAATCGACGGCTCGATTATGCCCATGCTGTGTGGCTCGGCGTTTAAAAATAAAGGAGTGCAAGATTTACTCGACGCAGTAGTTGATTATCTTCCCGCACCACCAGAAGTCCCTGCTATTAAGGGAGAGTTGCCTAGTGGAGAGGAAGCAGTAAGGCACTCTAATGATGAAGAGCCTTTTGCGGCACTAGCATTTAAAATTGCTAGTGATAAGTTTGGTCGCCTAACTTTTGTTAGGGTTTACTCGGGAGTTTTAGCTAAAGGTACTTACGTATACAATTCGACTAAGCAGAAGAAAGAACGTATTTCCCGTTTGGTAGTACTAAAGTCGAACGAACGTATAGAAGTAGAGGAGCTACGAGCGGGAGATTTAGGGGCAATCGTTGGTTTGAAATTAGCAGCAACGGGAGACACTTTATGCGATGATAAAAATCCAATTATTTTAGAATCTCTCTATGTACCCGAACCAGTTATTTCTGTTGCCGTCGAACCGCAGACTAAGAGTGATGTAGAAAAGCTCTCAAAAGCTCTACAGGCTTTGAGTGATGAAGATCCAACTTTTCGTGTGAGTACCAACCCCGAAACCAATCAAACAGTGATTGCCGGAATGGGAGAACTTCACTTAGAGATTTTAGTGGATCGCATGCTGCGAGAATTTAACGTTGAGGCTACGGTAGGTAAGCCACAGGTGGCATACCGAGAGACAATTCGTCAGCCGGGGCAAGGAGTTGGTAAGTACATCAAGCAAAGTGGCGGTAAAGGTCAATACGGTCACGCCGTATTAGAAGTAGAGCCTGGAGAGCCTGGTTCGGGATTTGAGTTTGTCTCGAAGATTGTTGGGGGTACAATTCCCAAAGAATTTATTCCACCAATCGAACAAGGGGTGAAACAAACCTGCGAATCTGGTATCTTGTCAGGATATCCTTTGATTGATATCAAGGTCACTTTGGTCGATGGTTCGTACCACGATGTAGACTCTAACGAGATGGCTTTCAAAGTAGCTGGTTCGATGGCGGTGCGAGATGCGGTAAATCAGGCTGCTCCCGTAGTGCTAGAGCCAACGATGAAGGTTGAGGTTGAAGTTCCTGAAGAATATCTCGGGGACGTAA
>JBCBIN010000028.1:0-16765 GCA_038524555.1 Cyanobacteria bacterium J06623_7
TTTCAGCAAATTTTAGGCAGATTAGCTAAATAGAGTAAAAAGTAATTAGTAATTCTTACTGGTTTCTTTGACCTGACGGAAGAAGTTGATAATAACAAATAGTAAAATACCCAGGCTCATTAGAAACTCACAGTGTTCCTGATCGTGATGTGCCAGGAAGCTCAAGTCATCAATAATGGTGAGATAGATGGGGTAGAAGAGAAGATTGGGGTAAAAAAACGCCGATACCGACCAGCCAGGCAAGATATAGCTCCAGTCAATTTTGCCCGCCCGCTGCCGTTTCTGCCAGTAGCGCAAAGCCAGCCAACCAAACGAACCAACCAAGCCCGCCAAGACAAAACTTTGGTTAAGAATGTGATGCTGATAGAAAGAGAGATTATGTAAGGTGAACTCCGACTGAAGATTGTGTTCCGACCAGAATTGCGGCTCCTCAAAGCCAATTAATCTTTGCCCCCAGCTAATTTCTTCCATGCCGACTACAAATGCCGCAACAGTTAAAAAGCCATAGGCTAGGGCTAAAAATTTATGCTGCTGTCGCCCGAACTGTCGCGAGATCGGATAGGCGAATACTGTTGTCAGTAAATAGGCGAGCGCCGTTCCATATTCAGACACGCTGCCCTCACTACTCATCCGTCGCCAACTCTCATAATCGAGAGCAACTTTCATCGAAATAAACATGCAAATTAAACCAATTGCTGTCAGGTAGGTATAGACGGCAAAGCGACGACTACGAACGCGAGCGGCAAATTTAGCGACAATTTTTTCAACTGCCGGGGGAATGCTCAGAAGCAAACACAAAATACCCAAGCACAAACCGATGACCAGGCTGGCAAACCCTCTTTCATCCGGAGCATAGGTAAAATATTTAACTAATTGAACTGTGGTTAAAATAATTCCTGCTAGACATAAGGTGATTCTCATAGTCTTAGCGCAATAGTTAATTCTCTGCTGTAGGCATCTCTGGGATTTAGTCTGAGACTGAGCCGAATCTATATTTATCATTAATAATTTCCCATAATTTTGAGGATGGGGCGATTACTTAGTTTCCATAATTTGTATCACACAAAACATCAAATGGGCGGCAAATGATGACACGCTCTCAGTCTGATAAATCTTAGTTTCCTCTAGCGATCGCCACGAATACGAAGGGGTTAGACTGTGACTATAGTGGGCGATGAATCTTAATGCCAGCAGACCATAAAATCAATTGGCATAATGTTAGCGATTATGAGCACTTGATGCTAAATTCACCATGTTGGCGTAAATATAACTATGAGGAAAGTAGTATGGTTGGTCAAATTTCTAATCTAGATATAGACAATAGCCAAGTCGAAGGAGACAACTCCAGTCATCAAGAAGTAATCGAAACGGTAATCTCCAGTCTTGATCGCGATAATACTGCTATGGTCAGTCATACCGATGAAGGCAGCCTCTGGAAATTTAGCTATGGCAGTGTCGAAGTTTTTGTCCAGCTAACGGGAGAAAGCGATGATGATTTGCTGACTGTCTGGTCGAGTCTCTTACAGCTACCCGCACGGGATGAACCCGGCTTGATGCGCCGCTTACTAGAAATGAACTGGACTGGTACCTTTGAAACCTGCTTTAGCATTTTCGATAACAAAGTCATGATTTCGGCTCAGCGTACCGTTGCCGACATGTATCCTGGGGAAATCTCCCGGCTGATTACTCTAGTTGCCGACCTCTCCGATGATAATGACGAAGCTTTAAAAGAAGAATTTGGTGGTTCGTAACGATAAGATCGAGCCTGTTTCTCGCTGGCGCTATATCCCTCCCCTAAAAACCTCCGGAGCCATGCAGATGGCGATTGATCGCTACCTATTAGATCAGCAAAACAACGCCGTTCGAGCTGGAACCCCACAGTATAGAGGAGTGTTGCGTTTCTATACCTGGCAACCCGCCGCTATTTCTCTGGGATATCACCAAAAAGACTATCCTGTAGCCTGGCACGACCTAATCTGGCAGGGACAGAAACTAGAGCTAGTGCGTCGTCCAACGGGAGGTAGCGCGGTACTGCACCAGGGAGACTTAACCTATGCCGTCATCACCTCCATTCCTCCGGGCAAAAGACTAGAAGTATATAAGCAAATCTGCCAGTTTTTAATTGTGGGCTGGCGATCGCTTGGTGTCGAGCTAGACTACGGCAGGGCTACTAAAGAATATGTCCGGCAACAAAATTGCTTTGCCACCGCAACGGTCGCCGATCTAATTACCGTCGAAGGTCATAAGGCGATCGGGAGTGCCCAACTGCGTCGCCGTCAGCAGGTTCTGCAACATGGTTCGATGATGCTCAATACCAGTCAGGAAATCTATCGCCAGGTGTTTGCTACAGAACTTCCACAGAACCTGAGGGAGATTATCCCCAAGCAAAAAGATCGGTCTACCCCATCTGACCGAGACGATCTGACTGCTAGAATAATTAGTAGTTTGCTTGAAGCGGCAAGCACAATTTTTAAGATTGATTTAGTAGAGCAACCTTTGTCCACCAAGGAATGGCAAGATATTGCCAACCTGAAACATGATTTCTCCTTGTTGAGATACTAAGATTATTAAAGTTAATTAAACCGATTCAGATATTATGAGCATAGTTAGTCAAGTCATTCTCAAAGCAGATGATGAATTGCGCTATCCCAGTAGCGGCGAACTAGAAGGCATTAAAAACTTTTTAACCACTGGTGAAAAACGCGTCCGCATTGCCGAAACTTTGGCAGCCAGCGAAAAGAAAATTATTGATCGCGCGGGCAAAGATCTATTCAAAATGCATCCGGAATATCGTTCTGCTGGGGGCAACGCTGCCACTCAAAAGCAGTACAACCAGTGTCTGAGAGATTTCGGCTGGTATTTACGCCTGGTTACCTATGGTGTCATGGCAGGAGACAAGGATCCGATCGAAAAATCTGGTTTGATTGGGGTTAAAGAAATGTATAACTCTCTCAGAGTTCCCGTACCAGGCATGATTGATGCAATTCGTTGTCTCAAAGATGCGTCGGTCGATCTGCTTAGTAAGGAAGATGCGGCAGAAGCGGCACCATACTTTGACTACATCATTCAAAGCATGTCATAGACAGCCAAAAATTAAGCACAAAACCAATTTTAGTGCGCTTAGATGGGTAATTGATTTTAAGTTTGGGGCAATCGCAGTACAATGTGACACTCGTGTCTGTCTGTAGCCGGAGTTGCTCTTGATTTAACATCAATTACCTATTGTTGTTTTTATGATTAAGCTCGAAAACAAGCCTCGTTTCTCATTATTTTTTTCCCTGCTGCTGTTGCTCTTGACCTATGGCGCAGAGGGCTGGCTCTATGGGACTTGGATGAACCGTTTGGTCACCACAGAAGATATTTTATTGAGATATGCCGTAGCAACTCGCGTCAGTATTCTCTATGGTGGCGCAGTAGTCGGCATTATGCTTTTGGTAATTATCTTTACTTCTCCCGTATCTTTAGTGACGGTAGGTTTAGATAACTGGTTAAAGTCCGATACGAGGGCATTTTTATCAATTTTTATCGGTGCTTTTGCTTTTGCCATTGTCGTTCAGCGCGTAGACTACTTTGCCCGCTTTCTGGTTTTAATAGCGGCAGTTTTCCTCGGCAAGCTAGATTTACAGCTACTCGGCTGCAACCGCTGGCTATGTTCCCTGATTCTGGTCATACTCTGTTGGTTCGGTTTTACAGGAGGTATACTAGCTTTCTATAGATGGAACTTTTAAGCAAGTTATTGGGTAAGCACACACCATGGCCAAGAAAAAAAAGCAGGAAACAACTAGCAAAAAAATATCCCGTGCCGTCACTCTAGTCTTAGGCTTGGGTTTTGCCGGTACGACATTGGCGATCGCCCTGAGCAGTGTTTTTAGTCAAGGTAATTCTGGTCATGCAGGAGCTAACTATCCCGATGCGCCTTCAATTGAAGAACAGATCCAGCAGCAGGTAGCCGGCTACGAAAAAGTTTTAGAGCGCGAACCAAAAAACCTTACCGCCTTGGAAGGACTGACTCAAATCTATCTCCAGACCAATCCCCCTCAAGCAGTTGCCACTCTAGAAAAGCTGGTAGAGTACTATCCAGAACAGGCACAATATGCCGCAGTGCTGCAAACCATCAAGCAACAGCAGGCTAATCCCCCCAACGCCTCAACAGAAGTCCCAGTTGAAGCACCTGCCGCCGAAACAGAATAGTCAAGCAAGACCTATTGTCTTCCCTGGCAAAGTGCTTACTTCCAACTAAAAACTTTAAAACTGCTGCAAAAAGCGCAAGTCGCTATTATATAAACGGCGAATGTCATCAATTTGATGTAGCACCATGGCAAATCTTTCGACACCAAAACCAGCAGCAAATCCCGCATATACCTCGGGGTCATAACCGACTGCCTTGAGAACGTTGGGATCGACCATGCCGCAACCCATTACTTCGAGCCATTTACCTTTCCACTGTACATCTACCTCGGCGGAAGGTTCGGTAAAGGGAAAATAGCTGGTACGGAACTGTACGGGCAGATCGTCGCCAAACATGCGCTGCAAAAACTCTTTAATCGTGCCCTTAAGGTCGGTAAATTTCAACCCTTTGTCGATCGCCAAAATTTCCACCTGATTAAAAACGGCGGAGTGGGTCGCATCAACGGTATCGCGACGATAAACACGACCGGGAGCAATAATCCGAATTGGCGGTTCGTTATTCTCCATATAGCGAATTTGTACAGAAGAGGTGTGAGTCCGTAGTAAGTTCCCTCCAGGTAGATAAAAGGTATCCTGCATATCTCTGGCGGGGTGATCAGGTGGGGTATTGAGCGCCTCGAAGTTATAGTAATCGGTCTCTATTTGTGGCCCCGTAGCTACGGTATAGCCTAAGCCGACAAAAATATCTAAAACGCGATCGACTACGCCATTGAGGGGATGGACGCGACCGAGAGGACGACTTACTCCTGGCATAGTTACGTCGATGCTTTCCGCTTTAATCTGTGCTTCGATTTGTGCCTGGAGTAAATCCTGCTTGCGCTGTTCGAGACTAGTTTGGACTTCGCTCTTAACAACATTAGCCTGTGCCCCCACTGCCGGTCTTTCTGCGGCGGAGAGTTTGCCCATCCCCCGCAAGATTTGCGATAGTTCGCCCTTTTTCCCCAAATACTTAACTCTGAGCTGTTCTAGCTCGTCTAAAGTTGTCGTGGCAGCGATCGCCTCAATTGCGGTTGTATTTAATGCGGTTAATTGGTCGAGAATCGAAGTCATTCAGGATAATTTATGGTTGCTGTCTGTTAGCCTCGTTTTAGTTTACTAGTTTTTAGCGACTCTCTCTTAGGGATTGGTCGGAAGTTTTGTCGCTCTCAGTAGTTTAGCGGTGAGCCAAACCTACGGCGTCCCTAATATTTTCGATACCATACTCATCTAACTTAGCAAGTAAGCCCGATAATACTTGATTGACCATCCACGGCCCTTCATAGACCCAACCGGTGTAGACCTGAAGAATAGTCGCACCGGCAATAATTTTAGCCCAGGCATCATCGGCATTAAAAATCCCCCCGACTCCAATAATTGGCAGTTTGCCCTCGGTAACCTGATAGATAAAGTGAATCACTTCCGTCGCTCTCTGCTGTACGGGTAAACCACTGATGCCCCCCGCTTCATCTTGAATCTGCTTGCCAGTATCTTTTAGTACTTCGGTATTTAGACCATCCCGGCGAATCGTCGTATTAGTAGCAATCACTCCTGCAAGGTTATAGCGCGTAGCCAAATCGAGAATGTCTTTGATGTCGTCCCAATCTAGATCGGGAGCAATTTTGATTAAAATGGGCTTTTGCTGGCTATTGGCGGCTTGTAACCCCGACAGAATTGGCTCTAATGATTCTACTGCCTGAAGCGATCGCAATCCGGGCGTATTGGGAGAGCTAACGTTAACTACAAAATAGTCGGCTACCGGCTGTAAATATTCAAAGCTACCAACATAATCTGCTGCAGCATCTTCTAAAGAGGCGATTTTTGATTTGCAAAGATTGATGCCAATGGGAATCTGGCGAGACTGCCTATTCCAAGTCTGGGCAAGAGTATCTGCCATCACCGCTGCCCCTAAATTATTCGCACCCATCCGATTTAGTGCTGCTCTATCTTCAGGAAGGCGAAACATGCGCGGACGGGGATTTCCGGCCTGAGAGTGTAGGGTTACTGCCCCCAACTCCGCAAAGCCAAAGCCAAAACTGTGCCACATTCCTGCTGCTGTACCGTCTTTATCAAACCCCGCCGCCAGACCAAAGGGATTATTAAACTCCAGTCCCCACAATGACTGCTGTAGCCGCGTGTTCCGAACACAAAAAGATTTTTCTAGTTGTTTGATGGCTAATCTACCCCAAGCAGAATGACGGTTTAACTCGAGGTTGTGTAAGGTTCTTAACATCTGTCGGTGAGCCGTTTCCGGGTCGCTCTTAACCGAAGACAATAACAGGGGATAAAAAGGCTTAGTGAAATTAAGCATTGTTCTGATTGAGGGATATAAATCATTGTCAACTACCAGAGTCACTTCTTCAAGCTGGGCAATTAACCCTGGGTAATTTTCATGAAGAGTTCGGAATGGATGGGTTTGGAATGGCGATCGCTTTTTATCAATTAACCCAAAGACCAATAGCCAGAGCAAAATCTCATCAGATATGCATAATATTTGTTTACAATTAGTAAGGCCGGCTATCTAGCATAATCTATTATTTTCTTCTAATGACTTTGATTCGTATTCCCTCAGGATGGGAGATCTCAGAAAATCTAATTACGCCTCCCAGACTGTACTACAATCGCCGCAGCTTTATTAAAACCTTAATTGGGGCGGGAATCGGAGCGAGCTTACTGCCTTTAGCGGGGTGTCAGAATGGTGCTTCGGGAGTCGGTAAATCGGCCTCCGCCACGGAATTAGAGAAGAGTATCAACCTACCGAAAATTGATGGCTTCACTAAGAATCCCCAGTTTCAGCGGGTAGACCGGCCGATAGTCGAAGAAAAGGTAGCAGCGCAGTATAACAACTTTTACGAATTTGGCGGCAATAAGAGAATTTGGCTCGACGCACAAAAACTACCCACCGAAAACTGGAAGGTCGAGGTTACGGGTTTGGTTAATAATCCTCAGACCTATGACATTGATGATTTAAAGCGTAAATTCCCTCAAGAAGAGAGAGTTTATCGCTTTCGCTGTGTTGAAGCCTGGTCGATGGTTTTGCCCTGGATTGGTTTTCCCATGAAGGCGCTAATGGCAGATGTGGAACCTACGGCTAAAGCTAAGTTTGTTAGCTTCACATCTTTCTATGACCCCGAAATTACCAAAGGCCCTGGGTTTCATATCGGTTCTTTGCCCTGGCCCTACACTGAAGGCTTGCGTATCGAAGAGATGGCCAACGATCTGGCTTTCTTTGCTACGGGAATATTCGGTCACGATTTACCCAAGCAACACGGCGCACCTCTGCGGATGGTAACTCCCTGGAAATATGGTTTTAAAGGGGCAAAATCGATCGTGAAAATCGAGTTTCTCGCCGAACAGCCGGCAACCTACTGGAACACCATCGATTCTAACGAATATAAGTTTGAGGCTAACGTCAATCCCGAAGTACCCCATCCCCGCTGGTCACAAGCGACAGAGAAATTTATCAGCACTGGCCCCGGACTATCCTGGGAGATTAAGGAAACCTTGCCCTATAACGGCTATGGCGAATTTGTTGGCAATTTATACGCTTAAGCGATCGCCAATATTCTCATTATTGTTAGGGAATTAGCAGAATAAAAATAAGTTAGGGAACTATTGCGGTTGTGGTTACTTCTAGGATTCATGTGTCAGAATCGGTGACTAACTCGCTCGCTTAAAAATAATTTCTATTACTGTAAGTCGGCGTTGCTCAATAGTTGCTAAATTCTTTAATATCTCCAGCTTAATGAAGAAATCGATTTTTACTCTTAGTCTGGTGGCTGTTGCTGCGTGGGGTCAGATAGCGATCGCCGGTTCTTTAAAACCGATAACTCAAGATCGGCTTAAATATGTAGGCTTGGATGAAAAGCTCGGTAGTGAAGCCGAACCTCAAGTCTGTTCGGAACTATTGTTACGAATCAATCCCAATTGCCAGATTAGTGGTCAACCACTGCCGACTAGTTGGGACGAAGGGCAACGTCAAGCTTTAATTAAGTCAGTAGAACGTAGCCTATACTATCTCAGTACCCCAAAAGCAGCTCAAAGCTATAAAAAACAGGCGAATAGTGAATTTAATCTTCCTCGGGTCAGGCGATCGCTCTTGCGCTTTAAAGAGTTATTGTTAACTACTGCTTCTCCCGTCGAATTAGAAAGAGCTGTTAAGGCCGAATTTGACTTCTATCAGTCGGTAGGCAAAGACCAAAAGGGTCGAGTTGAGTTTACCGGCTATTTTGAACCAACCTACACCGCTAGTCGAGTACCCACGGCAAAGTATCGCTATCCCCTCTATCGGATGCCTCCCCGCCTCAAACGCGCCAAGCGCCATCCCACTCGCGCCCAGCTAGAAGGAAAAGACGGTCTAGCCAGTCATAAACGTAAAAATAATATTTTAAAAGGTCACGAACTAGTGTGGTTGAGCGATCGCCTAGAAGCTTTTTTAGTCCAGGTACAGGGGTCGGCAAGGCTCAATTTGACCGATGGTAGCACAATGTCCGTTGGCTACGGCGGAACTACTAACTATCCCTACGTGAGCGTCGGCGGAGAACTAGTTAAAGACGGCGTGTTCGGTGCTGACGAATTAACTCTACCTAGACTGCTCGACTTTTTTGCCGCTAATCCCCAGCAGCTAGATAAATATATTCCCCGCAACAACCGCTTTATTTTCTTCCGCGAAACCGACGGTAGACCCCCAACCGGTAGCTTAGGTGTTCCCGTAACTGGCGATCGTTCTATTGCTACGGATAAGTCGCTTATGCCTCCAGGAGCGTTAGCTTTAATTGTCGCGCCGATTCCCGATGTCGAACCCGATGGCAAGATAGATACCAGAGTCGTCAGCCGCTATGTTCTCGACCAAGATACAGGTAGCGCTATCAAGGGTGCGGGTAGAGTCGATATTTTTCTCGGTAGCGGTGATGTGGCAGGAGAAAGGGCAGGATTGCTCAACGGTAGGGGCAATTTATTTTATCTACTTTTAAAAGACTAAATATAGGGATTAGGGATTAGGGATTAGGTAATACAAATTTGTGTACACTCAATGCCCTCAATTCTTATTTAAAACAGCTATAAAATTGCGATCGCTTATTGCTAAAAATTTGTGTTGGCGTTAGTTATAGCGTAGGAAACTGTGGCGAAAGTAGCGGCGACTCACTCGTAAAACTGCCTATTCCTTGGTAGACGCTTCCTGATAATTCTAAAACTAATATTGTTTGAGCATTAGGTTAACGTGAGTTTGGGTTAACAAGATTGGTCTCGTGATATAGCTATAAGCCATAAGCTATAGGCTATAAGCTTTTCAATTTGAGAATTTCCAAATTTTCTGGTCAAAAGCGATTTTTAAAATCTTTATGCATCAAGTATTTGAGCTTATCCCGAACTGACGTTAGGTTAGGATCGATAATCTAATATCCAGGGAACGAACAGTTTTGCCAATTGTTCGATATGCCATTAATCTGATTGCCTCAGATCATGCCGACCCAGTTATTCATCCGTCAAACATGAAAGAATTAGCGATCGCCACCTATGGTTTAACCAAAAGATTTGAGGGTTATATTGCCGTCAACGAAATCGACCTCCAGGTACGCCAGGGAGAAATCTATGGCTTAATTGGACCCAACGGTGCGGGGAAAACGACCTTAATTCGGATGTTAGCCACGGCAGAAGCACCAACTAAAGGGGAAATTTATCTCCACGGGGAGCGTCTCTTGCAGGATGATTCTAACCCCAAACTCAAGCAGCGCCTGGGCTATTTACCAGATGATTTTCCCCTCTACGATGACCTGACCGTTGTGGATTATCTCGATTATTTTGCCCGCCTATACTTACTCAAGCAACCCCAGCGCGATCGCCGTATTAACGAAGTATTAGAGCTAGTTCAGCTAGAAAATAAACGCCACAGCATTATCTCTACCCTCTCTCGGGGCATGAAACAGCGTTTGAGTCTCGGTAGAACTATTATTCACGAGCCAATTTTGCTCTTGCTAGACGAACCGGTATCGGGTTTAGATCCTCTTGCCCGTCAGCAGTTTCGGCAAATTATTACAGTGTTGCAGGAAGCGGGAATGACAATTCTGATTTCCTCTCATGTTCTCAGCGATTTAGCCGAACTCTGTACTTCGATCGGCATCATGGAATTAGGCTTTTTGGTAGAAAGCGCTCCCCTCTCAGAACTATATCAAAGATTATCAACCCCGCAAATTAGGCTCACGACATTGGGTAAGATGGAACTGTTGCAGCAAAAACTGAGTCAGCATCCTTTAGTAGAAACCTGGGCGACAATTGACAGTTGCCGAATCAAACTACGTTTTACTGGACAAGAAACAGACTGCGCCGAACTGTTACGATCGCTAGTTCTAGCAGAGATTCCCTTAACTGAATTTCTTTACGAGCAAGAAGACCTAGAATCAATCTTTCTTAAGCTAGGACACCAACAGACTTCTTAGACAAATCAAGATTATGCCACACAAGATTAAAGTGCCTCGCACCTATTTTTGTTCGCCATTGCTAGAGAGTAATCCGCAATTATTTCGCGAGTTAAAGGGCAAATTAACCACGAGAAATCTAGTCGTTGCGGCGGCGCTGTCAGTATTGGTTCAGTTTCTCACCGTTATTTACTTTCTAGCAGAGCTACCGGAGGCAAGCGATCGCCCGATTCAATATGGTTCTTATGGTAACGCCCTCTATGAAGGTGCCATGTATCATACGAAAGATGAATTAGGTCACTGGCTGGTCAACTGGCAAGTCTGGTGGCTCGATTTATTTATCACCCTGAGTTTCATCGGTATTTTTGCCCTGCTGGTGGTGGGCACCCACATGCTGGTTGCCGATCTGGTGCGGGAAACCAATAGGGGAACCTTAAATTTTATTCGTCTCTCTCCTCAGTCTGCCGGCAGCGTTTTATTGGGTAAGATTTTGGGCGTGCCAATTTTACTCTACATGGCGATCGTCTTACTTCTGCCCCTACATTTAAGCGCGGGTTTACAGGCGCATATTCCTCTAGGCTTAATTCTGGCTTTCGACGCTGTTGTTCTCGCTAGCTGTGGTTTAGTTTACTGTCTGGCGCTACTCTGGAGCCTAGTCAATTTAGGCAAGTCGGCAATGAAGTCCTGGTTGGCTGCTGGTATATTATTCTTCTTACTCTTCAGTTCGAAGATGATTCTGTTCCAGGGGTATGTAAGATTCGACCATACTGCAGACTCCCTGCTCATTTTTAACCCGGCAATAATTCTTAGTTATCTTATTGAGGCAACACCGTTAAATCTAGGCAAGTCATCTCATTTTGCCGCCGTCAATAATTTATCCAGCCTCTCTTTCTATGGACAGACCTGGTGGACGAATACTGCCGTGGGAATTAGCCTAATTTGGCTCAACCTGAGCTTATGGACTTATTGGTGTTGGTCTTTGCTGAAGCGGCGTTTTCATAATCCTCAGGGGACGATTCTGAACAAGCAACAGAGCTATTGGCTGACAGCTTGGTTTATCTTTATCGCTCTGGGTTTTACGCTGCAACAAAATCTCTTGGTCGATCTCGATGGACCGAAAGCGATCGCCGACAACTTTATCTTTCTACAAGTTTGCCTAAGCTTATTTGGTCTGGGATTAATTTTTGCCCTCACTCCCCAACGTCAAACCCTTCATGACTGGGCGAGATATCGTCATCAGCAACGTCCCCGTAGCTCTCTAGTGCGAGAATTAGTTCTGGGTGAAAACAGCCCGGCAATCATGGCAATTGCCCTCAACCTGGTGATCGCAATTATCTTTATTACTCCCTCTATCTGGCTAATTTTGCCTCCGGAGCAACATTACTTTATTTGGGGCTTCGTGCTGGCAGCCACTAGTGTGCTGTTTTGTGCGGCGATCGTACAGCTAGTATTGCTGACCAAAACTAACAAAAGGGGAATCTGGTCAATAGTCACCGTTGCCGCTCTGATTATCGTGCCTCCAGTTTGCCTGGGCATCACCGATCTAACGATCTACAGACTACCTGAAGCTTGGCTGATAACCTTAGCTTCTCTAGCAGCAGTAGAACAGACCTCGGTAGGGGCGACCGCCTGGGCGATCTGTGGCCAGTGGCTGGCAATTACCGTCATGAGCCTACAAACCACCCGCCAACTCCAACGAGCAGGAGCTTCAACCACGAAGGCTTTAATGAGTCAGAGCGTTATGGACTCAAACCAACTCGGTTCATCGAGCTAATCGCGACAGCCCAAGCTATAGCGGGTATCAATTCCTGTCACGGGGTTGGTGCCTTCGGCTCTCTTGCACATTTGAAAAATTTGGTAGCGGTCTAAAATTGCCCCCGAAAAATCTGCCCCCGTAATTGTCGCCCCTTCAAAAATAGTGCTGGTAGCAACGGCATCCTGGAAAATCGCGTTGGTTAAGTCAGAATTTTCAAACGAAACCCGATCCATCAAAGAACTAGTAAAGTTAGAGTCTTTTAGATTGGTATTGATAAAAATACCCTTGGTCAAAATCGAATTACTAACGTCTGAGCCCTCAAAATTAGAACCCCTAGCATCGGCAGCAGCGAATACCCCACCCACCAGATTTTTGTGGGAGAAATCTTGTTCGCGAATTTCACTGTAGGTATAATTAACCGCATTTTCTTGAGCGATCGCGGGAGTGGCGGCAAACAGCACCCACATCACGGCAATAGTTAGAATAAGAATAAAGCTAAACAGACGTTGTTTGAGTTGAGATAAAAGCATAAATAAAACGATTTGAGGGAGTTGAATTTTGTCGATTTTAACGATCACCAGGATAGTTACGGGGGAGATAAGTAGCATCCTCTCCCAGCTGTAAAACCAGCTCTTGTCCGGCTACCGCCGATTCTGAATCTAAATTGCCAAAGCCAAGGACATCTTGAAGATAGCTAGCCGTTTCTGTCCCCTCGCGATCGGCAACAATTTTGGTCTGCTCTAATTTTAGCGGTATCTGCGGGACTAAATAAACATCGCGGAAGTTGTGGTGTCGCAGATAGGCCACTACTCGCCGACCCAATTCAGGGCGATCAGTCGTATTTTGGACGGCTATAGCAATATTTGCCCAAGGATTCGCTCTGGGGATGTCTTGTTCTAGCTCTAAAATCTTGTTTGAGGTCTTGTCGATGGCGTCAAAATCTGCCACATGCTCATCACTGGCTAGAGTGCGACCAGGAACGTAGTTAGGAATTAGCTCCACGTTAAGGCGCTCTGGCTCTAATTCGCGCACAAAGTTGGCAATCTTGAGTATTTCTTCGGTTGAGATATTGCTATCCCACTGAGATTCAACACGTTCGACGGTTGTTTGGAAATTTGCTAAGTAAGTAGGGATATTAAACCTCTGACGAATTGTCTTTAAGGCAGTTTCTTGGCGAATTAGCTGTTCTGCTAAGTTATGGCAGTCACTAATGCGGCGATCGCATCGTTTGAGATTTATCCGACCACTAGCAGTTAATTGCTGAAATATAGCCTCAGAAGCCCGGAGATAGCGATCTAGATCAAAGTCTTTATTTAATCCATTTACTGTCTGTGATAATAACTCCATACCCCCTAGAGCATAAGCATCGTCAACAGTTCCCATGCCAAATCCCGGAATTTTAGCTTTGGTGTTCATGGGAATATTAATCACCCGGGCGAAATTAAGTTCGGGGTCTACTTCGAGCAATAGCAGAGTTTTACTTTTGCCGGTCGCCGCAGGATCGAATTCCACCATAGCATCGGCATCGGACTCAACTTCTACCAATAAGACCTGTCGGGGAGCGAGTAGAGCCTCCGGTTCCGTCTCAGTTAATGGAGCCGGATTATTTTGCAGTTGGGCGGATATTTGTCGTTCGACCAGCTCAATTTTGGTTAACGCCATGCCCATCAAAGCCGAACTGATCGAAATCAGGCTAACCAAGCTACCCCAAAAAAAACCTCGTCGCCAGGGCGAGCGGGATGAATCTCGACCTTGAGACCGCAAAAGTCCGGTTAATGGGGTACTCTGGTGAAGATCAGGTGTTGGCTCAACAACTCGGTTTACTCCTAATAGTTCATCTAAATCTACCTGTTTGTCAGCAATATCGAGCCGGCTACTGTTTTTTGTCGTTCGAGATTTTTTACTATTGGAGAATCGCTTTTGATTCATACGAACTATGTTTGACTGTTGGGCTATTGACGCTCTGTTTCAGACCGAGCAAACTACCTAGTAACGAGAACTAATGTCCCTCGCGGCTGTCTGCTGCTCACCAAAGGGAGATAAAAACAGCTATGGGTTAAATCGAAATACTGCTCTATGCCGCATTTAGTTGGCGGTGCTCGGCAGATAGTAACAGAATATATTATGAATCATCAAACAGCGACTGTTTGCTAGACAAAACTCATACCATATAGTGATACCGTAATTTACGCCATTGATTTGATACGACTCCTCAAGGGGCAAGTCATTAACAGTTAAACCAGTAAAGTTACTCTACCTAGTCTGTCTGTATTTGTCTGTATTATTTTTCAAGTCCTGCATTATTTTAAAAAAATGGAACTAAAATTAATCCCAATTATTCTAGCTGGTGGTAAAGGAGAACGTTTTTGGCCGGTAAGCCGTCTCAAAAGACCAAAACAGTTTCTTTGTCTTGATGGCAGCGGTAGAAGCCTCTTACAGTCCACTGCCGATCGCCTGCTTGATCTGGCGGGAGGATGGTCAAATCTTTGGGTGATTACTTCGGAAATTATTGCTGATGGAGTACAGTCGCAGTTGCCCGATTTACCTAGTTCCAATATCTTAGTCGAGCCTCAGGGTCGAGACACAGCGCCGGCAGTAGCTTGGGCAACTTTAGAGGTAGCTAAAAAATATGGTCGGGATGCTATCGTTGGCTTTTTTCCTGCCGATCACTGGATTGGTGATACTACTGCCTACAATCAAACTCTCAATGCGGCAGCACAACAGGCACTGGCACAGCCATCAATTGTTACTTTAGGCATCACTCCCAACCAGCCAGCCACCGGCTATGGTTATATCGAACAGGGTTTAAAACAGGGAGAATTCAATCAGCTACCCGTATATGAAGTCACTCGCTTTACCGAAAAGCCAGATGCGGCGACAGCACAGTCATTTATCGATACCGGTAAATTTAGCTGGAATAGCGGCATGTTTATTTTCCAAGCGGGGGTTGTTTTAGACGAATTGAGTAAATATGCGCCCCAAATGCTAGAGGCTCTTTCAACAAAGGGTCGCGATGCCTATGCCGAACTAGAAAAAGAAAGCATTGACTATGCCCTCATGGAAAAAACCCAGTTAGCTTGTGTTCTTCCTGCTGATTTTGGTTGGGACGATTTGGGAGATTGGAACGGAGTCGAACGATTGCTCAAGGGTGATCGCGATAATGTTGAACTCGGCACGCATATTGGTAAAGACACCAAGGATGCCGTAATCTATACCAGCGATCGCGATGAGGTAATTGTGACGATTGGCTTAAAGGATGTGGTAATTGTACGAGATGGCAAGGTTACTTTAGTCGTAAATAAAAACCAGACCCAAGATATTAAGCAGGTGGTTAAATCGCTTCAGGATAAGCCCGAGTTGAAACATCTTTTATAAAATTAATCAAAACGATTAAATAACTGATAACTGTATGTTAGACTCTCGCAAAGCCAAAACTTTGTTGTTGACCCATTATGCTCACATGCTGGAGTATCGTGCTGAGATATTTCTCTGGGCACTATCTAATTCCCTGCCCATAATTCTAATGGGAGTTTGGATTCAGGCATCTCGGGAAGGTAACTTTGACTTTACACCTCAAGAGTTTGCCCGCTATTTCTTTAGCGTCTTTATTGTCCGTCAGCTCACTGCTATCTGGGTCATTTGGGAGTTCGAGCGCGAAATTTTGGAAGGGAAGCTATCCCTGCGACTACTACAGCCCATCGACCCCGTATGGCATCACGTAGCGCGACATTTAGCGGAAAAAATGACCCGTATTCCTCTCATTGTCCTATTTTGCGGTTTATTCTTCTTGCTCTATCCCGATGCCGCCTGGATTCCTACTCCGGCTGACTTTTGTTTGGGTCTTTTCGCGATCGCCCTGGCGTTTATCTTGCGGTTCATTATTCAATATACCTTTGCCATGCTGGCATTTTGGACGGAGCGAGCCAGCGCTATTCAGCAATTTTGGTTTCTCTTTTATATTTTTCTCTCGGGTACCGTTGCCCCCTTAGAAGTCTTTCCCGAACCCGTGCGCCAGATTGTCGAATGGACTCCTTTCCCCTACATGATGCACTTTCCTGCCGTACTGTTGATGGGATTACCGGTAGAGTTTGGCAAGAGCGTCGTGATCGTGCTTGGTTGGGCGATCGCCTTTTTGCTGCTGAACCGCTGGCTGTGGCGTCAGGGATTGAAGCAATATTCTGGTATGGGTGCATAAAGATAGTCGTTTCAATTAGTTTGGAGACACTCTAGTTTATTCATTTGGGTGACTAGGGATTGAGGGTTGGGGATAAATTAAGAAAAAATTCTCGCCGGTTTGTGCCCCACCGGTCTCTTTGTATAACGCTCGCAATTATTGACAAAAGCTATTGAAGTATAGCAATCGAAGTATAGGTTAGGACGTTTGTTTAACAGCTAAATCTACTCTTTCTCGAAAGTCATCAATACTACC
>JBCBIN010000029.1:0-16518 GCA_038524555.1 Cyanobacteria bacterium J06623_7
TATATTTAGATCGACATCACTGAGCTGTTTGCTTATGCAGCTATCAGACCACTATGTCTGAGCAAGGCTTCGGTTTGTGGTTGTCTACCCCGGAAAGATTCAAATACTTCCATGGGATGCTGGCTACCCCCAAGAGACAGTATGGTGTCCTTGAAACGTTTACCAACAGACTTGATTGCTGCTTCATCTTCTAAACCGGCTTCTTCAAATGCCGCAAAAGCATCGGCACTTAATACTTCCGCCCATTTGTAGCTATAGTATCCTGCAGCATAACCGCCAGCAAAGATATGACCGAAAGCACAGAGGAAATTGTCTTCGGGGATGGGAGATAAGACGCTAGTGGTTTTTGCCAAGCGATCGCGCACATCATTTGGAGTTTCTGCTCCCCCGGGTTCGTAGTTGGAGTGGAGTTCCATATCTAACATGCCAAAGTGCAGTTGGCGCAGCATTGCCGAGCCACCCATGTAGTTCTTGGCCGCCACTAGTTTTTGATAGTACTCTTCCGGTAGGGTTGCGCCGGTTTCATAGTGTTTTGCCATGCCAAACAATGTTGGGCGATCGTAACACCAGTTTTCCATAAATTGACTGGGTAGCTCTACTGCATCCCATTCGACATTATTGATACCCGCCGCACCAGAATAGTCGATAGTAGTCAGCATATGCTGCAAACCGTGACCAAACTCATGGAATAGGGTGGTAACTTCACCAAAGGTCATTAGACTTGGCTTGTCTTCTACCGGGGGAGTTTGATTACAGGTTAAGTATGCTACCGGTAGACGAGTTTCGGTCTTACCTTCGACGGTCATTTTTGCCCGACCAATACAGTCATTCATCCAAGCACCACCGCGTTTTTCCGCCGGACGGGAATAGGGGTCTAGAAAGAAAAAGGCGATCGCTCGATCTGCTTCGTCTTTAATCTGGAAATAGCGCACATCCTCATGCCAAACATCCGCTTGTCCATCAGCAGCAGTAATAGTGATGCCAAAGATGCGGTTTGCCAGACCAAATAAACCATCGAGTACTTTGGGTAAGGAGAAATAGGGACGTAACTCCTCTTCTTTGAAGTCAAATTTTGCTTCTCGCTGCTTTTCTGCCCAGAAACTAGTGTCCCAATTTTTTAAATCCTGTCCGGCAAAAGATTTTAGCTCCTCAAACTCTCGAACTGCGGCATCATAACTAGCACCGCGCAGATCGTCCTGTAGCTTTTGCACCGCTTCGACGTTGGGTGCCATCTTGCGAGCGAGACTTAACTCGGCAAAATTATCAAAGCCGAGAATATTAGCTTTCTCTTTTCTCAAGGCTAAAATGCGATCGATGTTGCCACGATTATCTAGGTCGCCACTAGAAGCACGAGAGACAAATGCCTTGTAGAGTTTTTCTCGCAGTTCTCGATTAGTCGCATATTTCATGTAGGGAACATAGCTGGGATAGTCCAGAGTAACCAACCAAGGGCCATTTTCTGGAGTCGCATTTTCTGCTCCCGCCGCTTTAGCAGTTTGCGCCATCAAACCCAGAGCACTTGGAGGTAAACCCTCAACGTCTTGCTTATCCGTCAGTTCGAGCTTAAATGCCTTAGTCGCATCCAAAACATTATTAGAAAACTTAGTCGATAATTCCGCCGACTCTAGCTGAATTTGGTTAAATCTCTCTCTGGCTTCACCTTCTAGACCAACACCAGATAGCTCAAAATCGCGAGTTGAAGACTCCACAATTCTTTGTTGCGCTGGCTCTAATTTATCCCACTCCCCACCAGCTTTAATACCTTTAAAGGCTTGGTATAGAGCTTTACTTTGAGTCAATTTATTGTAGAACTTGACAATTTCTGGCTGCATTTTCTCATAAGCCTCACGCAACTCAGGACTGTTCTTGACGCTCATTAAGTGTCCGACAATGCCCCAACTCCAGCTCAAGCGCTCTTCCAACTCCGTTAGAGGTTCGACTAGACCAGACCAAGTAGGAGTGACGTTTTCTTCTAGCTGGCTCACTCCTTGCTCTAACTCCTTTAAGATCTGAGTTATGGCAGGTTCAACATGTTCTGGCTTAATTTCGCTAAAGGGTGGTAATCCTCTACCGACTAGTAAAGGATTTTTAGTCATAGTTGCGTCTGTCATATAAATAGATAATTACAAATCAGTAGTTAATCTATTTACCCTAACGCTTTGTGTGTCTATCTTGCAGGTGCTATCAGGTTGGGATTACCGAAATAAAGTTGATGACAATTACTGGCGATCTCCTCACAACAGAACAGACTTCTTGTCTACATCATGATTGACTATCTTACCCAGGGGCCGAGGGTCAAAGGTTAAAGAGCGAATGCGCTATTTTTGCCAGATATCTAAGTATTTGAAAAGTTGTTTTTATACATTAATATCTAACAGAATCTAACAGCCTATTTGCTAAGTTAAGCCAATTTAAAAAGAGCTAATTTTGAGCCATATGACATTTTTATAAATGTGAAGTTAAGATAAAGTAGATTATTTTAACTTTTATTCTTATTGCTATGAATAATAAACCCACGAATCGCGGCAGACGTTCTTTTTTACTTGCTCTAGGTGGTTTGGGCACCGCAAGCTTGCTGCATCAATTTGGTTCTACGTCTGTATCTGCCTCAGAAATTGACTATTACTTCAAGAATAAAAATAATAATAAAGGCGAAAAAAGTTTACGCCAGATAGCCGCAGCTAAAGGCATTATGTATGGTGGATTTCATCAAAGAACGCCCAATGATTTTCCGCAGGATTCTAAGTTTCAACGAACTTTTCTAACTGATTATGGATTAATTGTCGGGGGATTTTTTGGCGTGACGGTTGGCCCCTTTGGTAAAAATAACTATAACTTTAGCCAACTAGAGCCTTTTTTCAATTTTGCCCAGCAGAATAACATTAAGTTCCGGGGGCATCCGATGCTCTGGTTTCAGTTTAACTCCGATTGGCTCGTCCAAAAGTTTAAGTCGAGCAACACCACCAGCGCTGAAATCAACGAACTTTTTATCAATCATGTCGATACTTTAGGCAAGCAGTATGCCGGTAAAGTAAGCTCTTGGGATGTGGTTAATGAAGTCATCAACGTGGAAGATGGTAGAGCCGATGGCTTACGAGACACGACGGTAAGTGGAGTTCATGGTGAGAATTTTCCGACCTGGCTCAACTTCCTCGGGGTAGACTACATCAAGCGCGCTTTTGAAATTGCCCATGCTGCCGATCCTCAGGCAAAATTAGTCCTCAATGAGACGAGCCTAACCTATAGCGATGCTTCGGGAAATAGCTATTGGGAACTGCGTCGCAATGCTTTGCTAGAACTACTAGCCAAGCTCAAAGCTGAAGGTACGCCAATTCACGCATTAGGAATTCAAAGCCACCTCCTAGCCCGATTTAATAATCGCTTTGATGGCAATAAATTCCGTCGCTTTCTCAAAGAGGTTGCCGATTTAGGCTTAGAAATTATCATTTCCGAACTAGACGTGAGCGATGTCGAACTACCAAAAAACATTCAGGCTCGCGATCGCATTGTCTCAGAAGCCTATTATCAATATCTTTCCGTGGTCTTAGATGAACCGGCGGTAACGACAGTAGTTAACTGGGGTTTAAGCGATCGCTATACTTGGCTGAGTGACTTTGCTCCCCGTAGTGATGGTGCCGCAGTCCGTCCCCTACTGCGCGATCATCAATATAATAAAAAATCAGCTTGGAAAGCCGTTGCCAGAGCGATAAAAGAAGCTCCCAAACGCTGAAAATACGGATAGCTGCATCCAATTCAAGTTGAACTGATATAATAAAAAGTTCTGAGGTGCAGACCAAAATCGCCACATCCAAATAGGTAATTGATATAGGAGAATTGAACGAGAACAATGGCAAAGCGCGTATCCGTAGTTTTAAACCAGAGCGTTAGTAAATTAGGCAGCGACGGAGATTTAGTTGATGTTGCTCCAGGTTATGCTCGTAACTATCTAATTCCTCAGGGTTTAGCCAGTATTGCTACTAAAGGCATTATCCAGCAGGTTGAAGCTAGAAGAGAAAAAGAAAGACAGCTAAAATTAGCAGAGAAACAGGCAGCAGAAAATAAAAAAGTTGCCTTCAAAACCATCGGTAAGCTTACTATTCGCAAGCAGGTTGGTGAAGAGAATGCCATCTTTGGTACCGTTACCACTCAGGAAATTGCCGACGTAATTAAAGAGCAAGCGGGAATCGAAGTTGATCGCCGAGGGATTGAAGTTCCCGATGTGGGCACTACTGGAGATTACCAGGCTGAAGTCAAGCTACATCCAGAAGTTAGCGCTACCGTTGATTTCCAAGTAATTCCTCTCTAAGCAATGGTTAAAGACTAGCTTTTAAAGTTAGTAAAGTTGGTTTAGTTAATAGCTGGAGATTGAGAACCATTAGCTTTTCTCAGTCTCCATTTTTATTGTCCACAGGGCTTATCCTGGCTTTATTCTAGTTAGTCCTCAGCTTGAGTAATTGCGGATTCATAACGATCTAATTCGCTACTTTGAGCGCCATAGACGCCGATAATTTGTTCCTGACAGCAGGCGATCGCAAAATCGTTAAACTCAGCTGGTGGGATATCAAACATCGACTCAAACGTGTCTGGCTGAACCCGACAGAAGCGGGGTCGCTCGGCATAAATCTGGCATTGACGGCTCTGGCGATCATAATTAAGACACCACCCATCTTCTCCTACCATACTCATATAGGTTGCCAGTTCAGACTCCGAGAGATATTCGGCTAAATCGGGTCGATCTTCAGGAGATAAATTGCAGCAGGCACCACAACCAGAGACACACTGCCATTTACCTGCTAAAACTCGCTCTTGTACTTTTTTCAACTCACTACCTCTTATTTTTATTCTGCTAACAATTCTCCGAAAGCAAAATCTGGTGCTGCCAAAACAAAGATAGTTGAGGGCAAGTTAGCGACTTTGTGCTGGAGTTTTTCGTAATAGTCAACAAAACCGTCTGATGGTTCCGCCATCCCGAGAAATACTAAATCGGAATTACCCGAAGACTGTTGAAGTATCTCATCAAAAGAACGACCATCGGCGACGATTACCTTAGGAATTACATCGATGCGTAAGCTTTTACTAAAGCTACTGAGATTTTCTTTAGCGGCGGCGGCAGCAGCTCCATTGGGAACGACCAGTTTTAAATATATTTTGGCGTTGCGCCAGTTAATGTCTGTCCTTAGTAGATAAGCCAGCAACAACATCAAACTACCGTTAGACTGCATCCCTCCCCACCATACATCTATTTTGCGTCTAAAACCAAAGCCCTGCTGTTGATTTTCATGAAAAATGACCAGATTACGCTTGCTGGCATGAATTTCGGCGATCGCCTGACAAAAACCCGCCCGACGTTCTGGCTGTTCGCTATCCCCCATGACTACCGTATTGGGAACTAAAGGGCCTAAACCATAAGTTTCGACTAGCCTAACTGCACCTTCAAAGGGGTCGTCAGCGGTTACAACTCTGGTTAAAGCTCTTACTCCCCGCTTGCGCAAATATTCCAGAATCGTTTTTTCCAATTTCTGCTGCTGCTGGAGATCGCGAGAACCACTAGGAAGAACACTAGAAACCGTCAAGAGACTACGATTATGACTAAAGCCATCGGCTAGTTCGATTAAAGGCCAGCGTTTTTGGGGTGCCCCCGAAAGTACTAAGATATGAGGTCGCCAGTTTTTGGGGTCATCCTGAGCCTCAATCTGAAAAATTCCCTTACTGATTAGCGCCATCCACATCCCCCGACGTACATCTCCCCAGGTAGTTTCTAGTTCGCGACGCTGGAGCCAGAGATAAATCCCCGAGACAATAATTGCCGCGCAGACGGTAGCCACGGGATTAATTAAAAACATTACCCCCAAACAGCCAAATGCCCCCAGGAGCGATAGCGACCAGTGGACTCGAAAGCTAGGACGAAAAGAAGGACTCTGAAGAAAGCCTTCAATTCCCGCCGAGACATTAAGCACGAGATAGGTAGTTAAGAAGAACATCGACAGAATGGGGGCAATCAGGTTCAAGTCCCCGACACAGACTGCGGCGATCGCAATGCCCAAACTAACCCAAGTACCGTTGCGGGGTTCATCATTAGCCCCATGACCCTTGCCTAAAAAGCTAAACATGGGAGGCAAAACCCCATCCCTGGCTAGTGCCTGTAAAACTCTTGGTGCCCCCAAAATACTACCAATGGCACTACTCAAAGTTGCACCCCACACCCCTAGCAACATGGTAAAGCCAAATCCTTTCAGTGCCGTTTTTTGCATGACAAAAATATCGGGATCGACCAAACTAGCCGCATCTGCTCGCATCGCCAGAAAAACCGGCAGGAGCATATAAATCAGATATCCCGTCCCCACTGCAGCTAGAGTTCCCGTGGGCAAAGACTTAATCGGGTCTTTTAAATCCCCCGACATGTTAACCCCCGCCATAATGCCCGTTACTGCCGGAAAAAACACCGCAAACACCGTCCAGAAAGGTAGAGCAGTTTCTGGAGGAGCAGACAACCACTGGGGTTCAACGTTGGGCAAAGGGCTACCAAAAATAAACGCTAAGAGCGAAAGGGCGATCGCCGCCATAATGAAGTATTGAGCCTTAATTGCCAACTCGGCGGAGGTAATGGCTAGAATACCCACCAAAATGGTAATTATCAATGCCACATAAGTTTGATTGAGTCCCCAGTCTTTAAAGTTTAAGCTCAGGCCAAATATATCAATCTGCGCTGTGACTAAGCTTTCGGCAAAACCAATGGTGTAGAGAGCCACGGATACCGCCTGGGCAAAATAAAGCGAGATACCCACAGCGCCGCCGGTTTCAATTCCCAAGGAGCGGCTAATCATATAGTATGCTCCCCCCGCCCGCACGACTTTATCTGTAGCGATCGCACAAACGGAAAGTGCCGTCAAAAAGGTGATTGCAGTTGAGATAGTGACGATAATTAAAGTACCAATCAGCCCTGCATTACCGACTACCCAGCCGAAACGCAGATACATAATTACCCCCAAGATAGTGAGAATCGAAGGAGTAAAAACACCGCCAAATGTACCCAAACCATTAGCTTGGGCTACCTGGTTAGAAACGGTAGGTAGTGAGTTTGGATCGGAAGATGATTTCACTTTTGCTTTAGATACTTAAAATAGGGTTTGCTTATTATTACAGATCGATCAAGAAACCGATCGCCAATCGATTAAAACAGCCCCAGAGTAGAGGCAACAACAGAGCGATTTGTATACAGATTGTTATGGCAGTTTTTATTAGTCGCGAAAGATCGAAAAAATCGATGATAATATAATAGTTTGTCACTCAAATATATCAACAGAATCGAATACCGAAACAACTATGGCCCTGACTCAACAGCGCAAGCAAGAATTAATGGCAGAATATCAGGTTCACGAGACTGATACTGGTTCTGCCGATCTACAGATTGCCGTTCTGACCGAGAGAATCAACAAACTCACGGCACATCTTAAAGAGAATAAAAAAGACCATTCCTCTCGTCGGGGTTTGCTTAAAATGATCGGTCGTCGTAAAGGTTTGCTCGCCTATATCCAAAAGCAAGATTACGAACGCTACCAAAAATTGATCGCCCGTCTTGGCATTCGCCGTTAGTTCCCCAGATATTATGCCATCAGATTCTAAACAGGGTCGTCTACCATTTGAACCCCGTAACAACAATAAGAAAGAGAAGCAGGCTAAAACTGCACCCAAGGCAACTGCCCCTAAAACGAAGGTGAAGCAGAAGCGACAAGCTACCCCCAGAAGTTCTCGCCCCGATGCCAATCTGTCCGCAATCCCCGATGCTGTCAGCAAGCGGATGGGTCAACGCATGGCAGTTTTTTGTGGCATTCCTTCGGCTTTGGGTATGTTATCTTTAGTCGTGTTTTACTGGCTTAAGGCGAATGACATTGTCGAACTTCCCCCCTATTTGGCGTTTGCCGTCTCCTTTGGCTTTCTCGGTTTGGGAGTTTTGGGCTTGAGCTATGGTTTGTTTTCCGCTTCTTGGGACGAAGATCGTGCCGGTAGTGCCCTGGGTGGCGATGAATTTAAACTCAATTTTCAACGTACCAAAGATGCTTGGAAGGCATCAAAGCAAGCAGATAACGCCAAAAGTAACTAGAAATTATGGCTTTGGTGAATCAAGGTATAAAAATGAGATTCATTCGTAAGATCGACATTTCATAAAGCTGATAGCCGCTAGCTGACAGCTATAAACAGATTACTTTGTCCTAAAGGATAAGCTACGCAAATACGTCATAAGCAAATCACCAACGCCGAAATTATTTGGCTAATTTTCAGTTCAATCGCTGGTTGGAGTGTTTCTGACCAGCTAATTGACCCAACTCTAGCTCCCTTAGTTTCCTAGATATTGCGTTTGGAGAGGAGTCTCCTTTACTTGTCCCTGATGATTTTCGACGAGATAAGCCCTGGCTTCCTGACGGGAAGCAACAATATTTTGCAGTTTTTGGCCGACAAAATGTAGTCCCACCCCATCATCGACGGCATAGCCATTCGCGATCGCGCCTCGGGCGACTAAACTATGATAAACCGGTCTTCTGTCAGCTTCACCATCATAATGGGGACAGTTGCTAGCCTCAAGCAGTCCTAAAGCAGGTAAAATCGTATATTTTCCCGGGATAGAATCTGTCAAACCTGCTGCAAACCAACAGATCGATCCTGCACTCAAGCCAGATAAAATAACACCCCGCTCCCAGGCTGCTCTTAAAATCTTATCTAATCCCCACTCTCGCCAGAGAGCCAGCAAATTTTTGGTGTTGCCGCCACCCACATAAATAATGTCTTGTTCGAGTATAAAGCTACGAATGTCTGCTGTATGGGGCTTAAATAAGGACAGGTGGGTTAACAAAGCAGGTTGGGGAATAAATTGTTGATAAAAGCGATCAATATATGCTGCCGCATCGCCGCTAGCAGTTGGCAGAAAGCATATTTTGGGTTCTGCTTTATCTGACAACTTATAGATATACCAATCTAACAAAGGATTATTCGGTTCCATACTCCAACCACCGCCACCCATGGCGACAATCTGCTTTAACGGTGGTTCTATCGCAGCTTGTAGGTTCATCTTTATTACTTCTTACTTTTTACGTTCTATCCATCTACCAGCCAGGGACTTTAACCTTACTTTGTATCGCAGTTAGATCTAGTGAATTAAATCTATACATTGTTTAGATGAATTTCTCAGTATTCATGAAGCAGTTGGGAAGGCGATCGCGAATAGACTTAATTTTTCTCCTGCCTGGGGCAAGGTTATCTTTTTCGCTATGGTAGGGCTTATTTTTCTGGTGGCGATCGGTCACAGCCATATTCAAAGCAAATACAATGATAAAAAGTACAGCAATTTTTTAATTTTCTGGTTATTGGTGCTGATAATACCCGCTATTATCTTAGATTTGGTTCACGCTGGAGTAGATAATAACCCGCTTCTCTATCTAATTTTTAGCTTGCTAAAAGATGGAGGGGAACATATTGTCATGAGTTTAATTTTGGGATTTGTTTACAAAATTAACTGGCAAGAATGAGCTAATAAATAGTCTTTAGGTATGAATCAGAGCGAGTTTTTCCATCTCAATCATGAAAAATAGAGGTCATATTTTGTCTTGTTTATCCGTTCGAGTAAAAAATTGACTAACATGTCAATTACGACAGCTTTTTTGTACTGTGGAGTTATAAATCATGATCGTAGTAATGAAAGTCGGTTCTCCCGAACAAGAGATTCAGAGAATAGAAGCAGAATTACAAGATTGGGGACTAACTCCTGAAAAAATTGTTGGCAAACACAAAATTGTCATGGGCTTAGTTGGAGATACTGCTTCACTAGATCCCCTACAGATAAAAGATATTAGCCCCTGGATCGAAAGTGTCCTGAGAGTAGAAAAGCCATACAAAAAGACGAGCTTAGAATATCGCAACGGCGAGCACAGTAGCGTCGTTGTACCTACTCCCAGCGGCGACGTAACTTTCGGGCTCAATCATCCCGTAGTGGTAATTGCCGGGCCTTGTTCGGTCGAAAACGAAGCTATGATTATCGAAACGGCAAAAGCAGTTAAGGCGGCGGGAGCGAGCTTTCTACGAGGGGGAGCCTATAAACCCCGTACTAGTCCCTATTCGTTTCAAGGTCATGGTGAAAGCGCCCTCGAACTTTTGGCGGCGGCGCGAGAAGCCAGCGGCTTGGGAATTATTACCGAGGTCATGGATACTGCCGATGTCGATAAAGTGTCGGAGTTTGCCGATATCGTTCAGGTGGGAGCGAGAAACATGCAAAACTTTGCTCTGCTCAAAAAAGTTGGCGCTCAAGATAAGCCGGTATTTCTCAAGCGGGGAATGTCTGCAACCATTGATGACCTATTAATGGCATCAGAATACATTCTGGCGGCAGGTAACTCCAGCGTTATTTTGTGCGAACGGGGTATCCGTACTTTCGATCGCAAGTATGTCCGCAACACTTTAGATTTAGCCGTCATTCCGGTATTACGTTCCCTAACCCATCTACCAATTGCCATCGACCCCAGCCACGGGACGGGAGTTGCTAATTTTGTGCCCCCCATGGCTAAAGCAGCGATCGCTGCCGGAGCAGATTCTTTGATGATCGAAGTCCATCCCAACCCAGCCAAAGCTCTATCTGATGGCCCTCAATCTCAAACTTTTGCGGGCTTCGCCAACATTATGCAGGAACTAGGTGTCGTCGGGCAAGCTGTCGGTCGTTGGTCGGCATCTACCGTCACGGTGTAGTTTTGCGGGTCGGGCAGCGTTTTATGTCTTGTCCGGACTGAGATAGGATTGATTTTACCAAGGCGATCGCCGATAATTGGGTTTATGAAAAATACATCCGAGCAACCGGTAACCGGGCAAGAGGAACTAGAAGATAATTCCCTAGAAAACGCTACTCCATGGCGCTGTTTTAGTGCGGCAAGCTTATCTGGGGGGATAGCCTATCTGTGCTACCTCATGTTCACCTCAATCGTTCATACCTACGCGGCTAAGGCAGTTACATCTAGCAACCCCATTGTCGTTAATTTGACTGCCGCCGTGAGAACTATGGTGATGGGAATTGTGGCTTTGGGGACGGGAGTTTTTGCCGTTGTGGCGGTCGGCTTATTGCTGTTAGGTATCCAGGTAACAATACAGGGTCAGAAAGAAGTATAGCCCTTGAATGAATGAGAACAAAAAGTTCTCTCAATCTACTCTCAACTGTTGGCGTCAGCTAGTAATTGCATCTAAAGGATCGGCGATCGCAATACATTCGCCCTTAACTTGGTAAATTCTACGCGACCAAAGCCCAGACATATCTAAAGATTGACTTTACCTGTAGAGCTACCCGGTAACAAATGTTGTCAATCAGATCGCCGAGTATTCTGGATAATTGGTCATAGTTGCTAATTACCTAGATTGGTCTATTTCATGATGTCATCAGTTATCTTGATTCAGCTAGAGGAAACGCTGCTAAGTATCGACTCATCGAGGCGGCAGAACTTAACCGAGAAAATTGCCCAACTACAGCAGCAAGATACTCCGGTGATTTGTCTAACCAGCAAAACTCGTGCTGAGGTCGCAGACTGGATGCTGGTAGTCGGTCTGAAGAGTCCCCTGGTAGTAGAAGCCGGTAGCGGTATTTTTATTGCCGATGGCGATCGCCATTTTGCGACTCCAGATTGCGTTCGGCTCGATAATTACCAACTACATCAGCTTGGCTGTACCTATACCGAGGCTCGAGCGGCTCTCAAAGCAGTACAGGAAGAGATTAATAAAATCCTGCGGGGTTTTGGCGACATGGATGAAGCGGCGATTCAAACTTTACTCAACACATCAAAAGTAACGGCTCGTCAGGTCAAGGCGCGAGAGTTTAGTGAATATTTTCTGACTCCCAATCGTTTAGAAATTGCCCAACTACAGCAGGTAGCTCAGGAGTATGGTTTTAAGATTGTGCCCGGCTCTCAATTATCGCTAATTTTGGGCGGAAAAGCCGACCTCGCTACGGCAGTTAGATGGTTAAAACAACAATATCGAAGTTCTCAGGGTAGTTTTCGATTTGTCGGGTTGGGCTGTACTGAAGGAGACTTAAGCTGGCTAGAAACTGTAGACTTTCCCTTAGTGATTCCCCATTGTGATGGTGCTCCTGTCAATTTAGAACGGCAAGATGGACAAATTATTGATCGCTCGGGCATAGAAGGCTGGCTTAAAGCGATCGCCCAATTAGATTCAATTAGCTAGTTGGTTCACATCCAAGTATCCAAACAGGCACCAGAAAAAGCTGATCTCAAACCGACATTATCTTTAAAAAATCTTAAGTTAAGCCATAATTGCCCTGTTGTTTCCCCGAGGTAAAATAAATCTGCTATAATTCAAAATCGATGGCAACACCGGGAGAGGTGGCTGAGCGGTTGAAAGCGGCTCCCTGCTAAGGAGTTATGGGGTGTAAACTTCATCGGGGGTTCGAATCCCCCCCTCTCCGTACCAATTATCAGAGTAGTTCTGCTGAGGGGCAAGATGTTTATTTCTTGCCCTTTTTGCTGGAGAAGCTGAAGATATCTAATTTATCGAGTACAATTCCAATCTAGATAAGACTTGACTGGTAATTGGAGAGATTTTTAGATATGAAAAATTTTGGCAGTAAATTAGTCAAAAGCGACGGCTCTAGTTCAAAAATGATGCTGGCTTTGATGTCCGTCAGCATTGGGGTATTACTTACCTCTTGCCAAACAGGAGAACCTACAGCAAAGGGGGGTCTAAAACTAGGAACTTTAGCCCCAACAACGGGAGATCTTTCCTCAATCGGGCAAAACTGGCCCGCAGCCGTACAGCTAGCAGTCGATACAATTAATCTATGTGGCGGTGTTAATGATGCTCCAGTTAGCCTAGTAACGGAAGATAGCCAAACCGATCCGAGTGCCGGTAGTAGCGCCATGACCAAGCTAGCAGAAGTAGACCAAGTGGCTGGGGTTGTAGGTGCTTTTGCTAGTAGCGTTTCCGGTGCTGCCGTGGATGTAGCCATACGCAATAAGGTAATGATGGTATCTCCCGGTAGTACTAGTCCGGTCTTTACTGAAAGATCTCAGGCTGGCGAACTAAATGGTTTTTGGGCGAGAACGGCACCCCCCGATACTTATCAGTCTCAGGCATTGGCGGCTCTAGCAGAAAAACAGGGCTTTACTAATGTTTCTACCGTAGCTATCAACAACGATTATGGAGTAGGATTCGAACAACAGTTTGTTAAAGCTTTCCAGGATCGGGGTGGCAAAATTGTGGGCAAACCAGTCCGCTATGACCCCAAAGCGGCAACTCTCGATAGTGAGGCTAAAGCTGCTTTTGCTGGCAAGCCAGATGCTGTAGCGGGGGTTTTATACGCCGAAACCGGTAGCCTCTTGCTAAAGTCGGCTTATGAAAATGGCCTGAGCGATGGTATCACCGTCCTATTAACCGATGGAGTTTATTCTGACGACTTTGTCAATCAGGTTGGCAAAACCGCTGACGGTAAGTCGATCATTGCTGGGGCATTGGGAACTGTCCCCGGGGCGAATGGTGCGGGGCTAGAAAACTTTACCGCACTCTGGAATGACAAGGTAGGCAAAGAATTGACCGCCTATGTGCCGCATAATTGGGATGCAGCAGTTTTGATGATGCTGGCAGCAGAAGCCAGTGATGCGAATACAGGGGAGGGAATTAAAAGCAAAATTAGTGATATTGCCAATGCTCCGGGAACTGAAGTAAGTGATGCTTGTGAGGCGATGGAACTAGTGCGCCAGGGCGAGGAGATAAATTTCCAGGGTGCCAGCGGTAATGTCGATATTGATGCTAACGGTGATGTTGTTGGCAGCTACGACGTATGGCAGGTAGCAGAAGACGGTTCCTTGAGCGTCATTGATAAGGTAGACCCTGTAATTGCGAAGTAAAGCCCAGACTTGAGCTAGGACAGAGCTTTAAAGTTGATAAATACAAAAGCTTAAGGTCGAGCATCTTGCAAACCACCCCTAAATCAAACTAAGCTAAAAGTCAAAAGGGGAATTAGGTGTAAATTGTTGGCGATATACCTTGATGTATCTTTAAGGTATTGATCGAAGATACTATCCTAGATCGCTAACTGCTATCATTTCAATCGAATTTTGTTCCTCGAATCACATTCGTTTAAACAGACACCATAAATTATGATGTTGCAACAAGTTATTGCTCAGATTAAAAATCTATTTCCCGCAGCTACAGTTCATGCTCACTGTGATGGACCCTGCGGCGTTTACGATCCTGCTTCCGCACGGGTAACAGCCGAAGCAGTTGTCTCTATGACAAAAAAAATTATGGCTCTGGAAGAACCGTCTCCTGGTGACCATGCAGCAGTTGTTTCCTATCAAAACACCCTGTCTCGCTACATCGCTATTAAAGAAGAGCAGGCGCAAAAGACTAAGGAAGACTTGTTAATTCTTTGGACAGACTACTTCAAGCCAGTACATTTAGAGAAATATCCCGATCTGCATGATACTTTCTGGAAAGCGGCAAAACTATGTTCTGCTTGTAAAGTAGAAGTTAGCAGCGAACATGCTGGTGAGCTAATGGATGCAGTCGAGAAGATTCACAACATCTTCTGGGAGACTAAAGGACGCGACGTGAGCTTTGTTAAAGCCAGCTAATCGTTCTTAGATTTAGACTAATTTTTGTAGGTGAGTTACTCCGTTAGCTCGCCTTTTTATTGGCGATCGCTCTTGCCAACAAAAAACAAATTTAAGTCACGGACAGCTCCAAATTCATGTATAATTTTATATTTGGAGATATTTAATAATTGCACAATCGAGAGGAAATAATATATGTCTCGCTATAGAGGTCCGCGCCTGCGGATCGTTCGTCGTTTAGGCGACCTACCCGGTCTAACCAGAAAGAGCCCCCGCAAGGCCTATCCCCCCGGACAACATGGTCAAAGTCGTCGCAAACGTTCTGAGTATGCGATTCGTTTGGAGGAAAAGCAAAAATTACGCTTTAACTATGGCGTGACGGAAAAGCAGTTGGTACGCTACGTACGTAAAGCTAGACGAGTTGCTGGTTCTACAGGTCAAACGTTGCTAGAGCTACTAGAAATGCGTTTGGATAACACGATCTTCCGTTTGGGTATGGCAGGGACAATTCCTGCTGCACGCCAGCTAGTCAACCACGGACATATTACGGTTAACGATCGCGTAGTTAACGTAGCCAGCTATCAATGTCGTCCTGGAGACGTAATTAAGGTAAGAGATCGCGATCGCTCGCGCAAGCTAGTGGAAACCAACATGGAATACCCTGGTTTGGCTAACTTACCCAGTCATCTAGAATTTGATAAAGCTGCTTTAACTGGCAAAGTTAACGGCAAAATCGAACGAGAATGGGTAGCTCTACAAGTTAACGAACTACTTGTGGTTGAGTACTATTCACGGATGGCTTAATGACATTTGGATCTGGATTGAGCTGTTTTATAAGTTGAGCGATAAAGCAAAATCAATCCCTGATTCTAACTATAATTTCGTCTTACGAAGTTTGCTGCGTAGGCGAACGCCTACTAGTCGTCGCTGAGACGACGATCTGCGCCGTTGGCGCTGCTCGGGAAACCCACCCAACGCAACTTCGCGCTTCTTCCTTTATTTCATCCTCCAATTTGGGACATGGTACGTGTATAGCTGCCATCAGTACCAGAGTCCCGCTCTTTAAAATTAATTTCTGGCTTGAGTAAAAGTAGCTGTGCTATTTGAGTTCTTAATTCTGCTAAGTCTCCACCGCTACGGAGAGCAGTTTTAAGGTCAATTTGACCAGTTTCATTCAAGAGGCAAGGACGCAACCAACCGTCGGCAGAAAGTCTGACCCGGTTACAGCGATCGCAAAAACATTCGGACATCTGGGAAATAAAGCCGAGAGTACCTTTGGCACCAGGGATTTGGAACACATCAGCCGGACCATTGCCTTTAATATTAGATTCTTGTAATCCCCACTTAGCGCGGATTTGACGGCGTAATTCTTCTGAATCGATCCAAGCTTTCTCGCCAAACAGTTCGGGATTACCAATGGGCATAAATTCAATAAAGCGGATGTGCCAGTGGCGATCAATGCTTAAAGCCGCTAAATCTAAGACCTCGCTATCGTTTAAACCCGGAATGACCACCACGTTAAGTTTTAGAGGGTCAAATCCTACCTGATGTGCCGTTTGGATACCCTGCCAAGTCTGTTGCCAACGACTACGCCCCTTACTATTACCCGTGATGCGATCAAAGGTTTCTGGGTTTAAAGAATCAAGACTAATATTAATGCGTCTCAAACCAGCATCATAAAGAGGCTGTGCTAAATCTGGCAATAAGAAGGCATTAGTAGTAAGAGCCAGATCTTCGGTTGCGGGTAATCGGGCAATATCTTTAACTAACTCGACTAAGCCAGGGCGCAATAAAGGTTCTCCTCCCGTCAGACGAAATTTAGTAAAGCCCAGAGGAATAAAGACGTGACGCAACAAAGTCAAAATCTCGGCGTTGGTCAGCAATTCATGATTGAGAGCATAGTCAAATTGCATCCCCTCTG
>JBCBIN010000030.1:0-16269 GCA_038524555.1 Cyanobacteria bacterium J06623_7
AAGTTTTTCTGAGAGCTGTCCTAAAGGATACCGCTACGCATAAGAGCTAAAAACTAGCAAATTCGAACGAAACTAATCCACATCAGGCGTAATTTATGAGTACAGCAAGCATACTAGAACTATTCAAAAGTGGTGGGGTAGTGATGTTCCCGCTGTTGGGACTATCAATTTATTCTCTGACTATAATTTTAGAGCGATCGCTATTTTGGCTCAAAACTTCCCGTCAGCAACACCAGGTTGTCAAACAACTACTAAATCTTTACCAAGACCATCCCGAAGCAGCTTGCAAGATGCTAGAAAGGCATCAAGATTTGCCCATTGCCCGCATATTTTCAAAAGCCCTCTCTTTAGAGCGATCAACTCCCCAAAAGTTTAAACTGGCTCTCGAAAGTGCTGCCCAAGCGGAAATTCCCATCCTCAAGCGATTTACCAATTCCCTCGATACCGTTATTGGCGTTGCTCCCCTTCTCGGTTTATTAGGCACGGTACTGGGTCTAATTACCTCTTTATCCTCATTGCAGTTAGGGGATATCGAATCATCCCAAGCTACTGGAGTTATGGGGGGGATTGGCGAGGCTCTAACCTCTACTGCTGCTGGTTTAATTGTGGCGATCGCTACTTTGTTTTTTGCCAGCATTTTTCGCGGTTTATATCTCCAGCAAATTGCCCTAATTCAAGAAGTAGGAGGACAACTAGAATTGCAGCACCTCGATCGCTACGAACAAAAAGTAGTCATTAATTCATAAATCTCTCTCTCTTTCCATTTGTCAATTACTAGCCGACTCCCCTCCAAATAATGCGCTTACAAGAAGAACCAGATTTACCACCCAGAATTAACATTTTGCCGATGATTGACGTCATCTTCGCAATTTTGGTCTTTTTTATTGTTTCTAGCCTCTATTTAACTCGTTCTGAAGGTTTACCGGTCAACTTACCTAGTGCCAGTACGACCGAAGTACAAAAAAATACCCAGATCGTCGTTAGCCTAGACAATTTGGGTAAATTAGCGATTAATAGCGAGCCAGCAGCGATCGAGCAGCTTGAAACAAAAATTAAGGAGTTAATGGTGGCCGAATCGACAACTACCGTGGTTATCAATGCTGATCGTACTGTCGAACATGGTTTGGTAGTAGAGGTAATAGATCGCCTGCGCGAAATTCCCGAGGTACAACTGGCGATCGCGGCTAAGCCAAAAGCCAATGATAATTAAATCGGGTTCGAGTTCAAATTCAGATTCAATTATCTTTTATCTTCATTACCTGCTGCCTAATAGGATGAGGGGATCGATAATCGTGCGATCACTGAGGCGGATTTCAAAGTGGAGATGGGGACCCGTACTGCGACCCGTATTGCCCATGGTGGCGATTTGTTCTCCCTGTCTTACCTGCTGCCCGTGAGTTACCAAAAATCGATCTAGGTGAGCATAGTAAGTCTGGCTTCCGTCTAAGTGTTCCAGCCTAATTAAGTTGCCATAACCGCTATGCCATCCCGCACCAATTACTTTCCCGGCGGCAGAGGCAACAATAGGCGTCCCAATAGGAGCCCCAATATCAATGCCTCGGTGCATTCTACCCCAGCGCCAGCCATAACCGGAGGTTAAGACTCCTTGAGTCGGCCAAATATAGCCATCAAAAGCCTCGGGCAAATATTTATCATTAGATAGAGGAGGCAAAACCAGAGCAACTGAATCGACTGGCAAACTAGCTTCTGAACTAGACTCAGACTGGGAGGTCAGCTCGGCAATCGTCGATGTTTGTGGCTGAGTTTCTGGTTCTACCGCTGAAGCAACATTGTCTGAAGCAATTTGTAGAAGTCCGCTTTCCTGTTCTTGTTGGTATTGGGCGCGTAGCTCATCTATTTCGGCTTTGAGTCGGGCAATATAGGGGTCTTCCTCAAGAGTCTCGGCAGCTTTTGCTTTGGGAGTCAGAGACTTAAGAGTTTTAGCTCCCGAGGGAATTTCCAGTCTTTGATCGACAAAAATAGTGTTGGCATTGGCAATTTGATTGAGCTTAACTAGCTCTCGAACCGATACCCCATACATCCCGGCAATTTTATTAATCGTATCGCCCTGCTTGACCTGATAAATTTTGGCTACTGGCTGAGTTGGTGGAGTTAACTGCTCTAGAGCCAAACTATGTTCAACGAGATCGATTTGAGGAGACTCTATTTCTGATGCTCTCACTTCTGGCGATTCTGTCGTCAAAGCCAGTAGGTTAATAATCGGTGAAAACAAGGGGAATTGCCCTAGTGATGTTGCCGAGTTGACACCTCCTGAAAAGTTAGCTCTCTGAGGTACCAATGGACTGCCAAGGTTCAAGGCGTTAGCCGGTTTATGCCATCCCGCTACTGGGGTTAATGCTGCCAGGGAAATAAACATGCCGAACTTGAACGAGGCACGATTTGCTAATTTAGCAGCGGAACGAGAAGATAATGGTCGAGATAACACGGCATTTTGGTCAAGCATGTCGAGCAAAGTCTAGTTAAGTTGTATGGTTTGGCTAACTACTCGATCTGATGTTTGAATTAGATCGAAATATTTTGGCAGACTAAGAAATCGCTTTGGTCTTGCCGCTGGGTCGATCATCGAGACCGCCTTTAATTGGCAAAATCTACTTGATCGCAACAGTTCATTTTTATGGCAGATTAACCTAAAATCGAATTTTAAACAAGTGTAATACGAACGAGCTAAGATTTAATTGATTTTGATCGCCGATTGTTCAGTCTGGCGAATGGCTTCAAATAGACCGATAGAAACACTTACTGAAAGATTTAGACTGCGTACTCGCGGTTCGGCCATATCAATTCGCACGAGCTTATCGCATACTGATGTTACTTCGGGGGGTAAACCTGCAGTTTCTTTGCCAAATAGGAGCCAGTCTGTAGCCTCATACTGACAGTTGAGATAGTCACTCGTTCCACGAACGCTAAAGCCGATTAATCTACCGCCTCTCTGTTGTCGTTCTTGCCAAAAAGCAGCTAAATTCTCGTGATAGTGCAGCTTAACTAGGGGCCAATAATCTAAACCAGCCCGTTTGAGCTGGCGATCGCTAATTTCAAAGCCTAAAGGTGCAACCAAATGCAGCTCAGTTTTAGTTGCCGCACAGCTGCGAGCGATATTGCCGGTGTTGGGGGGAATTTCCGGATTAACGAGAACAATACGAACCATGGGAATCAGTAAACAGTAAACAGTAATCAGACTAACTAAATCTATTCAGACATCTGTATAAGCCTAGAGCTTGGGTCAGGAGGCAACTAGAGCTTCATCGGGACAGACGGCATAGTCTAGGTCTCTTTCTTGCTGGGCAACCTGGCGAATTTCCTGTTGCATAATTTCAGTTGGGGACATGCCCTGATCGTGCAGCTTAAGCCACTGTTGAGCCGTATTCCCCTGACGGAGAATCTTTTTTAGGGGAGAGAGAAAGCAGCTAAAACCACGCTGTTTGGCAAGGGGATAGACGCGATCGTATATTTCATTAATCCAGTCGCGAGCAATAATTTTTCGTCCGTCTTGCCAGTGACGTAATTCGGCATCCAAACTCTGGCGGGCTGCGGCGGCTTCATTCTGGTCTGCCAGAGCCATTAAGTCTGACTGTAAATCGGTATTAGAAAGGGTACTTTGGGCCAGGGGGTCTAGTTCTGGATACTTGATAGTTTCCATAATTCTGGCTTCTAACAAAGCGGTGATTGCCAGCAGAGCGAGGGGATCGACCACTAAATCGCAGATTCTGAGTTCGAGACGGTTCAAATTATAGGGACGGCGATCGCCATTGGGTCGGACGGCACTCCAGAGATGGCGCACGTTACGCATGGTTTTTGCCGCTAGCTGTTCTTCTGTCCAGCGAATGAAATGGGCGTGACTATCAAATAGGGGGACGTGCTCGGGAGTTTTGGGAAACATCTGCCAGCGAGTGGAATGGCTGCCCGTAACTTTTCCATCAATAAAGGGAGAGGAAGCACTTAAGGCTAAGTATAAAGGTGCTTCGACCCGAACCAAACGGCAAGCCCGCATCAGCACTTCGGGATCTTCGATACCGACATTGATATGAATACTGGCAGTCACGACATCAGTACCGTAAGTTTGCTCGATATAGTCGTGGTAGGGATTATTCGGATCGGAACGACAAAAGCGATCGCTGCCACCTAAAGACATCGTGCTTCCGGGGATTAGAGTATAGTCCCCTAAGGTCTTAAGGTAGCCTCTCAAAGCTTGTCTGGGTTTTAAGAGGGCACAGAGTAAGCGATCGTAGCCACAAAAGGGGGCGGTAGTATATTCAACGTTGCGGCTATCGGGTTCTCGTACAAAACCATCCAAGGCGCGAACGATTTTATCTGACATGCCGACGATTTCCCCCGCTGGCGTGCCAGTATACATCTCAACTTCAAAGCCTTTGGATAGTAAACTCATTTTGCTGTTTAAAATTCAACTTTTCTGCTTAACTTTCTCTGCAATTTGGGGAGGAAAGCTCAATTTACAAAATCATGGTTGTATGGCATCAGTATCTGTCAAATCGATTTCTGTTCAATCCACCGTTGTCTCCCACACAGGTCATACAAGAGAAACTTACTTAAACGGGAAGGAAAGATAAAAAATTTCAATAAATCTGGTCTGTTGCTTGGGATACATACCTTTAACAGTGTAATCCATCACAGTCTCTAGGAAATCTAAAGATTACCATCACAAGAATATGCTTTCCTTAGGTTAGGATTTCAGATTCCACGAGTTCAACGTAATTTATCAATATTTTAGGAACAAGTTATTTATGGCAACACTTCTATCCAGTCAAACTCAGAAAACCAAGCACTATCAAACCAATCAACAGGTCAAATACCTTCATTTAGAAGCAGAAGTAGACATGCTCCTACAAAAATTAAGCGCTTTAGCACAATATAAGCAGTTGCAGGATAGCACTTCAAAATCCTCGGCAACACCAGATTGATTTTGGGTTTTTTCTCGACAGAACAGCAGCTAGCCAAAAATTCCGACTTTCTCTTCCCAGGGCAGTAGCAAGCAAAGCTTCGGGGAAGTTCCGTATAGTCAGACATTGCGCCCGTTAATCTCTGCCGGCGGCTCTGGGATCGGTGTCCTTTAATTATCTTTATGATTTTGGTGTCATAGGTCGGCTGTAAGATAATTAAACGAGAACTTATCGTAGTTCAAACTTAAAAATCTCAGGAAGTAAATATGACAATGCATCCTCAGTTAGCTCAAGCCTTGAATCGACGCAATGCCCTCAAGGTGATTAGCGGACTAAATAATTTTGATCGCCAACGAGTAATCGCCGTGGTCAAAGCTGCCGAAGCTGGTGGCGCTACTCTAGTTGATATTGCCGCCCAACCAGAACTAATCGCAGCAGTACGCAATGTAACCAGTCTGCCCATTTGCGTTTCGGCAGTTGAGCCAGAATTATTTGTCAGCGCCATTGATGCCGGTGCCGATTTAATTGAAATTGGTAACTTTGACAGTTTTTACGAGCAGGGCAGAAGGTTTGAAACCGCCGAAGTTTTAGAGTTGACCCAGCGTACTCGTGCGCTTTTGCCAGAAGCAACTCTTTCGGTCACTGTGCCCCACATTCTCGCTCTAGACGAGCAGGTTAAGCTAGCAGAACAGCTAGTACAAATCGGCGCAGACATTATTCAAACCGAGGGCGGCACGAGCATTCAGCCCCTCGAACCGGGAGTTAGAGGTCTAATCGAGAAAGCAGCACCTACCCTAGCAGCAGCTCACAGTATTTCCCAAGCAATTGAGGTTCCTGTACTCTGTGCATCTGGTTTATCTAGCGTTACCGTACCTATGGCGATCGCCGCAGGAGCAGCGGGAGTAGGAGTTGGTTCGGCCATCAATCAGCTTAATAGCGAGGTTGCTATGGTTGCTGCGGTACGCAGTCTAGTAGAAGCTTTAGCACGCAGCCAGGTTACCGTATCCTAGTTTCCTAAGACCTGTTTTGCTCCCATATTTTGGTAGAGCAACTAGACTTAGACTTCCAAAAAACTGTCTTTGAGAGCATCGACCACCCGTTCCTGCTCTGCCTGGTTGATACCGGGAAACATGGGTAAAGACAGTACTTCTCGGGCAGCTTGCTCCACTGCGGGTAGCTGCCCGGGCTGATAGCCCAAATCTTGATATACGGGTTGAAGATGGAGGGGTAGGGGATAGTAAACCATGGAAATAACCCCTCGCGATCGCAATTTAGCCTGTAGCTGTCCCCGGCGATCGACTTCAGCCGTGCCCCCACCCACGCAGACGGTATATTGATTCCAGACGCTCTCACCCCCAGCGATAGAATGAGGGAGCTTGAGATCACTAACATGCTGGAGCAGTTCCTGATAATATTGAGCCGCTTGCTGACGTTGCTCGTTCCAATAGTCAAGGCGAGGCAATTTAACGCTTAAAATAACCCCTTGTAACGCATCCATACGACTGTTAATGCCGATAAAGTCATGGCGGTAACGGGCGGGAGAACCATGCTCTTTGAGAATTCTCATTTGCTGAGCGAGTTCGGGATTATTGGTAGTGATCGCACCACCATCACCACATCCCCCGAGGTTCTTGGTAGGAAAAAAGCTAAAGCAGCCCACATCGCCAAAACTGCCGACCTGCTTACCTCCCCAGGTGGCTCCCGTTGCTTGGGCACAATCTTCTATTACAGAAAGCTGATGGGATTTAGCGATCGCCATGAGGGCGGTCATGTCCACGGGCTGACCAAAAATATGGACGGGAATAATGGCTTTGGTTTGGGGGGTAATAGCCTTTTCTACCAGAGCTAGATCGAAATTAAACGTATCGGGGTCAATATCGATAAATACTGGTTTGGCACCCGTACGGCTAATTACTTCTGCCGTAGCAAAAAAGCTAAAGGGAGTGGTAATAACTTCATCCCCCACGCCAATGTTTAACGCCAGCAGCGCCAAAAATAAGGCATCCGTGCCGGAGTTACAGCTAACACAGTCTGTCACCCCCACATAATGGGCAAAGTCTCTTTCGAAAGTGGCAATTGCTTCACCACCAATGTAGCGACCAGAACTAAGGATTTCTAGCACAGCCGAGTCAGCTTCTTGTTTGACCAATTGATATTGTCGAGTTAGATCGACTGGGGGAATCTGTTTCACTCGCTTAGGTTTAAGTTTTTTTACTTAGATAAAATAGTAGAGAATTTAATTAATATAGGGTAGCGCGAAAAACTGCTATTTAGTAGTAATTGAGCACAAATGCAGTAACTTGAGAAATCTTAATCTCGATCGGACTGTACAGTCAAACTGTCTGGTGGCGATCTTGAGGCTTGGTAGGTAAATAATATTTGAGATTTATGGAATCAGCAGAAAACCAACCACAATCAAATTCAGATATACCTGAGGTCAACCCCAGTTCCCCTCCCTCGAAAATAGAAACGATCGCTTTGCTCAATGCCAGCATCGATAAGCTAGAGTCAACTATCCGCCGTCTGGGAGAAGATTCGGCTCAAATCCCGCCGACTGACTCGATGGATAATCTTTTAACTACGGCTCAAGAATTAGAGGCTGCGGTAACTGCAATTGAAGCTAAGCTTGTGACACCGCCAGCAGTAGAGCCCGAAGTAACTGCACCAGTCAACCCCCCCGCAACAGTTCCTGATCAAGCTACTAATCAACCTCCTCCGGTAAAAACTACCGTCAAAGCCGAGGTAAAATCAAAATCTCAGCTCAATACCGCTCTGATTGTGGCTGCGGTGACGGCAATTGCGATCGCCATTGTTACCGTATTCTGGCTCTGGAAACCTGAGTTGGTGACCAAGTTACTGCCCTCTGCTCAACCCGTACCTCAGGTAGCAGTAGATTTAGACCGAGCAACCGAGACATTAGTAGAGTCGCCTACAGTAAATCTTGATGAGTCCGCTGCACCCGGTACGGAAACGCCAAACATAGTCCGAGATATCAGCGCTATGGATTTCCCGACAGAAATTGAATCCGTTGCTGAACCGATTGATGATGTCGTCGAGACAATAATCCCTTCTGAGTTGGCAGCGCCAGGGAAACCCAAAAATATTAAAATTAAAGCGATCGAACCTAAATTAAACTTTACTCCCGAACAAAACTTAGTTGCCACACTAGATACCAAGTTAGCGGCGCTCACCCAGATTGAAGAAAGCGAACTGGTACAAAACGTCAAAGTTAATGCCGATCGCAGTTTACTAGTGCGAGTAACCGATGCCTGGCACGAACTAGACGAGGCAGAACAAATAAACTTAGGCAATGAACTACTCCAGCGTTCTCTTAGCTATAGTTTTGGACGGTTAGAGCTAAAAGACGGTAATGATATTCTAGTTGCTCGTAGCCCAATTATTGGCAACAGCATTATCTTGCAAAACACTGAAGAGTTAGAATCTTAAGCTCAAGGTAAAGGCTAAAATTAGCAAGAGAAAAACAGAGAAAGGTATTCTGCTTAACCGGTACAATATCTTCTGGAGTAATTTTTAACAAGGGTATAATTACAGGTGGTCAAAAAATTGAGTAACGAAATCTTGATTAGTATTGCTGTCGTTGTCCTCTGTGGATCGGTACTAATCTTTTCTGCTTTCATGGGCAATAGTTCCGATCAACAGGCGATCGCTTCTGAACTACAGCAGACTGGCACAAAAACTCAGTTAATCGCTCAAAATAAAACTTTATCAGAGGAATCTATGGATTTATCAAACGCTCAAACTACAGACTCAGGTTTAAAATACGTCGTTGTCAATGAAGGTGATGGCGCATCGCCCCAGAAAGGCGAAAATGTTACCGTTCACTACACGGGTACTTTAGAAGACGGCAGCAAATTTGATAGCTCCCGCGATCGTAATCGTCCTTTCTCGTTCAAGATTGGTGTCGGCCAAGTAATCAAAGGTTGGGATGAAGGAGTCGCCGATATGAAAGTTGGTGGTAGACGTACTCTAGTTATTCCCCCAGAATTGGGCTATGGCGAAAGAGGTGCGGGTGGAGTAATTCCCCCGAATGCAACCCTAATTTTTGATGTAGAGCTATTAAAAGTTGGTGGCTAATTAATCGAGATTAATCTTTAAATTAATTATTTGCAGGGTGGGCATCTGGCCCACTTTTTTTCTTCTCATATATCAGTTTCAAACTATGGTCGTTCTTCTTTCCCAGAAATATTTTCTTAGAGTTAAGCTTGGCGGTCGACTGGAAGGGGAGCATCCCACTTTTACAGTGAGCAAAAATACTTATTGTAGAATAGTGTAAAAGAAAAATAACTCGGATTTAAAAAGATGACACCAGAAGAGAGATCGGTAGTCAAAGAAAAACTGAGAGAAATAGCAGCAATACTTTATCAAGATACATCATCAGAGAATTTAGAGACGTTTGAAACGATAGAATTGACTGTCCGAAAACATTTGTTAGAAACAGTAGCTCCTGAAATTGGGAATTTTTTTACGATTCAGCAGGTGGAAGCAGAGCAGGAAGAAAGCGAAAAGTAACAACTTGTGCGGACGCTTCGCGTCCCAGTCGTCTTACGACGATCTGCGCGTATGCGCTGCGTCAAATAGATATTTCGAGTAAACAAGCAGTCAGACTAAAGCTGAAGAAAGGAAAAAGAGTTAGTCCCCATCTAGAAAAATGCTGCTTATTATTGGTGGCAAACGAATCATTTGCTAATGCAGCAAAAGACATTGAGATTTTGACAGGATTTAAAATTCCCCACAGTACACAACATCGTTTAGTTAATAATTACCAGTTGCCAGAAGCGAAAGTTACTAAAAAGGCTAAATCGTTAAGTGTCGATGGCGGAACAATTAGACTCAGAACCTCATTAGGAAACAAAAGTGAGTGGAAAAATTATAAAGCAGTCAAAATCCATGAGCGATTAGGAGTAGCATTTTTCCAAAACAAACAAGGTTTACTTGATTGGGTCAATCAACAATCTCTAAGTCGAAGTGTGAGCTGTTTAGGAGATGGTCATGATGGAGTTTGGAATATCATTGAACAGATTGGAACGAACGAGCAAAGAAGAGAGATATTAGATTGGTATCACTTGATGGAAAATCTGCACAAAGTCGGAGGCAGTATTCGGAGATTAAAGCGAGTTGAAAACTATCTGTGGCATGGGTTTGTTGATGATGCGATCTCTGAATTCAACCAACTAACTAAAAAAGCAGCTAGAAACTTTCAAAATTATCTTCGAAAGCATCGCTTTAGAATTCCAGATTATCAACTTTATCAAGAGTTGGGTATTTGTATTGGTTCGGGTTCAGTCGAATCTTGGATTAAACAGATTGCTTCTAGAGTTAAGATTGTTGGCGCACAATGGAATCCAAAAAACGTATCCCAAATCTTGAGACTGTGGTGTGCTTATCTAAATAGCAAAATTAGCTTGAGTATTTCTGCTTAACGCAAAAGTGGGATGCTCCCCTACATCGTCTATTTCCCTGGGAAGCATAACACTAAAGGGTTTATGCTTATGCTTAACTCCAATTCCTTTACCTTTAAATTGAGTATCTTCGTTTCGGCATAATTTCAAAAGCTTTCTAGAGCACCGAATATATGCGAGACAATAAAGGGTAGAAGAGAAGAAAAGTACGCAATAAAGCCTGAGAAACTTAAACAGTACTTTTTCTTCCTCTAATTGTTAGCTCACCAAAAATGAAATGAACTTGATACCAAGTATACACGACACTCAAGTAGATGTGACCGTTGGAAGTACTCAACAGTCTGAGATAGAGCGATCGCAAGTAAAGTTAAAAAACAGACAAACTTTCGTTCTCATCAGGGGATAAAGTCTACCTCTATGGCGATATTAACTACACGGGAAGACTAATCAGACCTATCGAGCGAACCTATCCCACTAAATGGAGCATACAGCTAGATCGCGGCGGTTATGAAGCTACTAACCTGAGCCATATTTCTCTTATCGAATCAAACCCAGACGATTTAATTGAACCAGAGTTAGATATTCCTTTTGGCGATGCAGAAGATACAGATGCTTTAGCAGTTGAGAAACTAAAGCGGGAAATAATTGCCTTAAAAACTGCCAACGCTCAACTTCAGCAGGAAAATGAGATGGTCAGAAAAGACCTGGATATAGCCAAACAGGTTATTCGTCGGGCAAAAGATATTAGTCCTTTGATGAGGATTAGCCTTAAGCGAGTTCTAAGATTGGCTCACGATGCGGTCGTCACAAGCGCCTGAAGTAAATTCAGGCGACGCGACCTTGCCTGTATGGACGTACAGCGTACCGTTGGAGGTTGGATATTGAGAATGGGTAAATTTGCTCGAAAGTTCCGTCGTCTGGCAGATATTTGGGATATTTTGTCTCAGGATGAAGTTTTACTCAGTGAGGTTTTTCCTAAAGATAAGCTAGTCGCCATAGAATTAATTCGACCACCTCGTACGCGGAAACCAAGGCAGATTCCCGAAAAGAAAACCTATCCGATGATGCATCCCAGAGATATTATACGTCTAATGTGAATTAAAAAATCTTGAAACTCTTTAACTAGGTTCTCCAAAGATAAATTTTTTTGGCTTGTCTATCTAAGAAACTTAAGTTTTAAAGTTTTTCTGAGAGCTGCCCTAAAGGATTAGCTCCTCCGTCGCGTCAGAGCTGAGAGCTAAAAACTAGCAAACTCGAACGAAACTAATACACATCAGGCGTATTATGAGAAATAGAACGATGCGGCTGGTCAAGCATCTATCTATTTAAGCCATCGGTGTTTTACTCGTGCTGCCGTATCCAATCTAATAAAATCGGATTGACTACTTCAGGAGCTTCATCTTGGGGACAGTGACCCAAACCTTCAAGGGGGATAAATTCATCTACAGTAGAAATCTCTGCTAGTTCTCGACCCATAGCTACGGGTTCCCAAGGGTCTTCCGTGCCCCAGAGTAATACCGTTGGGCAAGAAAGCCGAGGCAAAAGGTCTTCGGGCAAAGGACCTTGAGAATAGCGGGTAAACGCCAAAAATACATCCGCTGCCCCGGGGTCTTGGGATGGCTGCATCAGAATATCAATTAGCTCGTCGGTAACGGCTTCGGGACGGCGATATGCCTGGAGGAGAATATTGCGGACTACCTTTGGTTTGGCAATCTGTTTAAAAAAGAAGCCGCCAATTTGTCTATTGCCTAACACCTGCTGCATAACCATTGAGCCGTAGTTACGATACCAGGGTAGGGTAACTCGTTTGCGTTCGTGAAGCAGTCTGATAGAGCAGTTGAGCGCCGCCACCCCCAAGGCTAGTTCTGGGTAGTCTACCGCTGTTTGCATTACGACAATACAGCCAATAGAATTTCCAATCAGGAAAGCTGGACTCCCGACGACTTCGCGGCAGAAATCAGCCAGTTGCTGTCCCCAAGTTTCAAAGGTATAGTCCACAACTCCCGGCTGGGGTTTATCAGAACCGCCAAAGCCAATTAAATCGATCGCATAACAACGGCAAGATTCTGCCAATGCGGGTAAGTTTTTGCGCCAGTGCCCCCAAGATGCGCCAAATCCATGGACTAACACTACCGCTGCACCGGTTTTTCCTGCTTGTTGATAGGTAATCTTGTGTCCCTGCCAGTTCCAGGTTTTGGGTTGGTTAATTGCGATCGCCGTCATAATTATTTTTATAGCTGTATTTAAATAGGGATTTTGAAAAAACTTTCCGGAGTTATTATTCGAGTATCGAAATCTAACTGACCTTTACTTTTCAATCTAGCGGATTCGCATAGTGATTAACTAGTTACTTCGGTTTTCCAGACTATCAAATAGGGGAACTTGATAGCTACTTTTTACCGTTGCGCCCTCGCGCCAAGGGGATGCCAGTGAGTTTCCTGGATTATCATTGTGGTTTGCGACCAGTTGAACTTCACCAGACTAATATTATTACGCCCAACTACTTCGGTTTCTTCCTGAAGCCAGTGGTTGCGCCAGGGTAGAGTCTGAGAGGGCTGCCGTTTAATCCATTCAATGCGATATTGCCAGTCAGCATCGGCATGTTTTAGCTTATGGGGTTGTTTTCTCCACCATCTGTATCGGGGTAATTTGGTCTGTTGGCGAGAATGATTCCAGCCCAGCCAACGTTCAGTCGCTTCGGTTAACAGTGACTTTAGTCTGGTATGAATGAGGCGGGTTGCCAGCTCAGAATTCTTGATAACGCTAGAGGTTAGCTGAATAATCACGGAGGTCGATTGAGTCTGATAATCCCAGTGGACTATGCGCACCACACAGCTATAGTGGATATCGCCGGATACAATAATTACCCGCTGGCGCTGTTGACAGAGGTTAAGCAGCCTGGTGACAAAAGCGTCTCGTGAAAATTCCAAGAATCACCCATGTCGGTACTAAAAATTCGATCGCGACTTAATTCGTATTGTTGAATGCGATCGATAATGCCAAGGGCAACTAAATTAGTAGGTAAAACGACTAAAGTTGCTTTAATATGCTCTGGTTTACTGTCTAGGGGCGGTTCTAGTCCAGATTCTGTCCCGGTAGAATAGCCACGCCAGGTAAGAGTATCAAGTACGATAACTTCATGTACGGCGGCTCGAATAGTGTAGCGCCAGGGAATTGCCTCGGGCTCTCGTTCTAGCACTAAAACATCTCGATCTTGTTTATATTTGGGTAATTGACTGATAGGATTGTTTGCAGGAATCCCCACCCAAGTAGCGATCAAATTATTGGTGAGTGGTAGCATCTCGTCTCTCTGAAGCCAATCACTTACTTACTGCCTGAATTAACTTTTATCCCTTGGTTTTGGGCGTAAAATGTTGGGGAGTATTGCCCCAGGCTTGAAATAGAGTATGGGTCAGCAAACCATTTTGGACTATTCTTCGTTCCCAAGGCTTACTCAAAACGCGATCGCACCATTCTCGGTTGAGATACCAATCGTCACTAACGTCATGGTCGTCACAGATAGTATATACGGGAATATTAGCTATCGCCCGGCGTACCGTATTTAAGTCCTGAAAAAAGCTTCTGGTTTGAGCAATTTCTCTCTGCCAAGCTTTTGCCGCTAGCCCACACACTTAAAGCATCGGGTAACATCGCCGGTACCAATACGGGAGACCAGGCTAATAGATAAGCGGTTACATACTCCCCAAAGCTAAATAAATGGCTTTGGCCTTTTCCTCTTTACCCCGTAGTATAGCGGTCATTCCCGCTTCAATTCTGGCGATTTCTGTCCTCTATCCCGGGGGTAGCTCTTAACTAAGAATATTTCCCTGCTAGAACAGTCATTTTAGTTTTAGCGCAGTTTACGGCGATCGCCAAAATAAAATTTAAGCTTAATTTAACTGATTAACAAAAATCTGTTCGTATACTAGACGTGAAAATTCTGCTGGTATTGATAGATTATGTCTTGGATCTTAAAAATCACGAAAATTCTGGCCAGTTTATTGGCATTGGTTATCGTCGTGGGACTAATTTTGCCCGCTAAAGTTCATGTAGAGCGAGAAATTGCGATCGGCTCTCGACCACAAAAAATTTATCCTTTAATTGCTAACTTTCAGCAATGGAATAAATGGTCGCCCTGGGCAAAAATCGATCCTCATGCCGAGTTTAAAGTTGTCGGTCGAGGCATCAAACAAAAAATGTTTTGGTCGAGCGAAGATCCACGGGTGGGTGAAGGCTCACAAGAATTTCTCGTCTTAGATAAACCAAACCAAATTAAAACTCATCTTGACTTTGGCAAGCAAGGAACTGCCAAGGCTAATTTTGCTTTAATTGCTGATGGTAAGCTTACAAGAGTCATCTGGTCTTTGGATACCGATATGCGCGCGGATATTCCCCTCTACATGAAACCATTTGCTGCCTATTTAGGTCTTTTTATGGACTCTATGGTTGGGAAAGACTACGAACTGGGATTGAGGAACCTACAGCAGCTATTACAAAAGTAAATAGTCGTTCTAATTAATTAGTTTCCGCACTATTTTAAGTTGTTAGTTCGGGGGAATGGGAATTAGAGAACAATAACAGTAAGTAGTACGCAATATTTCAGTACGTTTTTTAATTGTATTGACTACACTAGTCGTCTTTGTATGTAAGCCGGGCTCTCTGCTGTTATCATTTCCGGAAATTATGGGTCGCCTGGGATTCGAACCCAGAACCAATCGGTTAAAAGCCGAGTACTCTACCGTTGAGCTAGCGACCCTCTGAGAATTTAGATTTTACTCTTTTTTCCCACGGATAGATATCATAACATAAGTTTTTGCCAAAAAACCTAGTTTTCCCAAATTAAGCTCTTTTTTTTCTGTTTTATCGCTTTTTTTAGCCTCGGTGATAGCCAATCATAATACTGTGGATAGACTGGTAGCCTGGCTTCTAGCTGCCAGCCCGCCGGTTTGAGAATCGCCGATAGAGATTCATAGGTGGGATGGGGGTAATCGGGATTTACTTCGTCCACGGGACTAATTCCCCCTAGATCGGTTGCTCCCGCATCGAGACACCTTAATAAGAAATCTGCTTCCGGGACGAGGTTGGGAGGAATTTGAATTGCGGCTGACTCGGGTAAGATTTCTCGCGCCCGAGCAATAATCTTCGGGAGTTGTTGGGGATCGAAACTGGGAAAATCTAATTTTTGCTGAGTGCCAACGCTATGGGGTTGCAAAATGACTTCTTGAATATGTCCCCACTTATCCTGGATTCGGGCTATCTCTACTAGAGAATCATCAATATCTCGCTCATTTTCGCCAATGCCCAATAAGATTCCCGTCGTAAAGGGAATTTTTAGTTCTCCTGCTTGTTCTAACTGTTGCGATCGCAATTTGGGCTGTTTACTGGGTGCATGTTTATGTACCGTCTGCATAAATTTGGGGTTGACCTGTTCTAACATCAAGCCCATAGAAACATTGACTTCTTTAAGCAGTTCCATTTCTTGCCTATTTAAAGGACCCGCATTGGTATGGGGTAAAAAGCCAGAGCTTAAGGCTAGCTCCCCCACTTCTTGTAGTTTTGTAAACCAATCCAAGCGATCCGATGCCGCTGGATGCACCTCGCCACTCAAAACTAAAATTTCGGCAACTCTTTCATTGTCTAGGCGATCGAGTATTTTATTTAGTTCTTCTCGAGTCAGTAATTGTCCTTTACCTGGATCGAGCCGAAAGTTACAGTAGCTACACCAATTAAAACATTCATAAGTTGGAACTATGGTGTGAGCAGGGCTAAAGGTAATTACAGACTTCATGGACAACTGATAAGCAAAGTTTATTTGTTATATAAGATAATATTTACTCAATAAAGTTCACATAACTAAAAAAATGTTCTATATTGATTACATAGATGAAAAGTCGATATTCGGCTTTCCCGTCTGTTCTAGTTTAGAACCTAGA